>NZ_JBHWIV010000077.1:312-41638 GCF_042731675.1 Kitasatospora sp. NPDC059827
GCGTGGGGGGGGGGGGGGGGGGGGGGGGGGGGGGGGCGGGGGGGGGGGGGGGGGGGGGGGGTGGGGGGGGGGGGGGGGGGGGGGGGGGGGGTGTGTTGGGGGGGGGGGGGGGGGGGGGGGGCCCCCCCCCCCCCCGCTGGGGGTGGGGGCGTCAAGGGAGGCGGATCGGCATCAGGACGGAGAAGGTGCCGGTTCGGCCGGGGGTGCGGATGGCGAGCGGGGCGATCGGGCCGCCGAGTTCGAGGAGGAGTTGTTCGGGGTGGGCGGCGCGGAGGGCGTCGAGGAGGAAGTCGCGGTTGAGGGCGATGTGGGGGTCGTCGGGGGTGGGGTCGGCGGTGACGGTGAGGTGGCCGTCGTCGGTGAGGGTGAGCACGGTGACCTGGCAGTCGGCGCCCTGGGGGCCGGAGGGGAGGGTGCGGGTGGCGCCGGTCTCGACGGCGGTGCGCAGGGCGGCGGCGGGGAGGGTGAGGCGGTGCTGGGGGTCGAGGCGGGTGAGGACTCGGTGGTCGGGGTAGTCGGTGGCCGGGACGGCGCCCTCGATGCGGTGGTCGGGGGTCTCGGCGCGGAAGGTGTCGGCGCCCAGGGTGAGCAGGACCTCGGCGGGGGCCGCGGACAGCAGTGCGCGCAGGGCGTCCACCAGGGCGGTGGGGACGGTGGTGCCGGGGGCGGGGTGCTGCGGGGCGCCGAGCGCGGGCAGTTCGGCGAAGGCCATCCGGTAGCGGTCGGTGGCGACCAGGCGCAGGACCGGGCCGTCCGGTTCGAACAGCACGCCGGTCAGGGCGGGGTGGTCCGGGTCCTCGCAGACGGCGAAGCGGACGGCGTCCAGGGCGGCGGCCAGGCGGTCGGCGCGGACGGTGAGGTGCAGGGTGGTGGCCATCGGGTGCTCCCTCTGCTCGATCGTGGTGCGGATCAGGGAGAGTTCGCGGCGGGCGTCGGCGAGGCCGTCCTCCAGTCGGCGCAGGTGGGCGTCGAGGACGTGTTCGGCGTCGTGGCCGGCCAGTACGGCGCGGATGTCGGCCAGCGGGAGGCCGACCCGGCGGAGCCGGACCAGCAGGCGGGCGTCGGCGAGTTGGGCGGGCCGGTACCAGCGGTAGCCGGTCTGCGGGTCGACCCAGGCGGGGGTGAGCACCTCGGCGCCGTCGTAGTAGCGCAGGGTGCCGACGCCCAGGCCGCTGGCGCGGGCCAGTTCGCCGATGCTGTGCAGCTCGCTCTCCATGCCGGTGACTCTCGGGGCTCGACCTGGTCGAGGGTCAAGCGAGGTGGGTGAGCTTGTCCGGGTTGCGGACGGCGTGGATCGAGCTGACCAGGGGCTCGCCGTCCGGGCCATCGGTGAAGTCGAGGACGGAGACGGAGTCGACGGCGCCGTCGACGGTGATCAGCACGCCGGGCTGGCCGTTGACCAGGACGGGACGGACGCCCGCGGCCTCGCCGAGCTGGCGGAGCACGCCGAGGAGGAAGCGGGCGACGTTGTCGGCGCCGGTGACCGGGCGCAGGGCCGCGCGGATCACTCCGCCGCCGTCGCTCCAGGTGGTGACGTCGGGGGCGAGGAGTTCGAGCATCCGGTTGAGATCGCCGCCGACGCAGGCCGAGAGGAACTCGTCGGTGGCCCGGCGGCGCAGCTCCGGCGGGGCGTCGTAGCGGGGGCGGCGGGCGCGTACGTGCGCCCTGGCCCGGCTGCCGACCTGGCGGCAGGCCGCCTCGGTGCGGTCCAGGGCCTCGGCGATCTCCGGGTAGGAGAAGCCGAAGGCCTCCTTGAGGACGAACACCGCCCGTTCCAGCGGGGAGAGGCTCTCCAGCACGACCAGCAGGGCGAGCGAGACGCTCTCGGCGCGCTCGACGCCGTCGGTGGCGTCGGGCTCGGAGACCAGCGGTTCGGGCAGCCAGGGGCCGACGTAGGACTCGCGGCGGACGGCGGCCGAGTCCAGCCGGTTGAGGGCGAGGTTGGTGACCGTACGGGCGAGGTAGCCGGCGGGGCTGGCGACCGGGCCGGTGACCCCGCTCCAGCGCAGCCAGGTGTCCTGGACCAGGTCCTCGGCGTCGGCGACGCTGCCGAGCATCCGGTAGGCGATGCCGAAGACCATCCGCCGGTGCTGTTCGAAGGCGGCGAGCCGGGTGTCGGGGGTGTCGGTCACGTTCGGGACGCTACCTCAGGAGCGGAAGGCCTCGTAGGCGGGGGCGAGCAGGGTCGCCAGGTCGCGGCCGTGGACGGTGATGCCGGAGCGGCCGAGGCGGTGCAGCGAGGGCTCGTCCGGCTCCTCGTCCGGGGTCGGCGGCAGGGTGAAGTCGCCGCGCCAGTAGGCGGCGACGTTGACCATCGGGGTCTTCGGGGGCGGTGCCTGGTCGGTCATGCGTCCTCCTCGGCGACGGCGTCCTCGCGGGTGAGGGTGACCAGTTCGCGCAGGGCCTCGGCGGGGAGGTCGGTGAGCCAGTGCTCCCCCGCGCCCACCACGGTGTCGGCCAACGAGCGTTTGGCGGTGAGGATTTCGTCGATCCGCTCCTCGACGGTGCCGACGCAGACCAGGCGGCGGACCTGGACGTCGCGGCGCTGGCCGATCCGGAAGGCCCGGTCGGTGGCCTGCTCCTCGACCGCCGGGTTCCACCAACGGTCCAGGTGGATCACCTGGTTGGCGGCGGTGAGGTTGAGGCCGGTGCCGCCGGCCCGCAGCGAGAGCAGGAACACCCGGGGGCCGTCCGGGGCCTGGAAGCGCCGCACCAGCTCCTCCCGGCGGGCGCGGGGGACGCCGCCGTACAGGTGGAGGACCTCCTCGCCGAGGCGGCGTTCCAGGTACGGGCGGAGCATGGTGCCGAACTCGGCGTACTGGGTGAAGACCAGGGTGCGGTCCCCCTCGGCCAGCGCCTCCTCCAGCAGTTCGGCGAGCCGGGCGACCTTGCCCGAGCGCTCCCCCAACGGCGAGCCGTCGTGCAGCAGTTGGGCCGGGTGGTTGCAGACCTGCTTGAGCTTGCCGATCGCGGCCAGCACCGTGCCGCGCCGCTCCACGCCCCGGATCCCCTCCACCCGCTGGAGCAGGTCGGCGACCACCGCCTGGTAGAGGCCGGCCTGTTCGGCGGTGAGGTTGCACCAGACGGTCATCTCCTGCTTGGCGGGCAGCTCGGCCGCCACCGCCGGGTCCGTCTTGAGCCGGCGCAGCACGAACGGGGCCGTGCGGCGCCGGAGTTCGGCGGTGCGTTCGGGGCTGCGGTGCAGTTCGACCGGGATCGCGTAGCGCTCCTTGAAGCGCTCGGCCGGGCCGAGCAGGCCGGGGTTGGCGAAGTCCAGCACGGCGTGCAGTTCGGCGAGCCGGTTCTCCACCGGCGTGCCGGTCAGGGCGATCCGGTGCCGGGCCACGGGCAGCGCGCGGATCGCCCGGGACTGGGCGGTGCCGGTGTTCTTGATGTGCTGCGCCTCGTCGGCGACCACCCGGCGCCAGCGGATCGCGCGGAGCGCGGCGAGGTCGCGCTGGACCAGCCCGTAGGTGGTGATGACCAGGTCCGCCCCCCTGACGGCGTCGGCGAGTCGGTCACCGCCGAGGCGGTCGGCGCCGTGGTGGACGTAGCGGCGCAGGCCGGGGGCGAAGCGTTCGGCCTCGCGCTGCCAGTTGCCGACCAGGGACATCGGGCAGACCAGGAGGGTGGGGGCGTCCGCTCCGGACCGTTCGGCAGCCAGCAGGGCGAGGGTCTGGACGGTCTTGCCGAGGCCCATGTCGTCGGCCAGGACGGCGCCGAGGCCGAGCTCGGACATGGTCCTGAGCCAGGCGAGTCCGCGCTGCTGGTACGGGCGGAGTTCGGCGTGGAAGTCCGGTGGCAGAGCGGGGACTTCGGGGGTGGCGGTGGCGGTTCCGGCGAGCAGGTCGCCGAGCGGGCCGTCCGCCCGGACGCCGGTGACCGGCAGTCCGGCGACCGTCGCCTCCGGGTCGAGGGCGAGCCGCAGCAGGTCGGCGGCGGCGAGCAGGCCGTCGCGCTGCTCGGTGAGGAAGGCCAGTGCGGCGGCGATCTGGGCCGGGTCGGCCTCCAGCCAGGCGCCCCGGACCCGGACCAGCCCCTGTTTGGCGGCGGCGAGTTCGGCGAGCTCCTGCTCGGTGAGCGGGGTGCCGTCCGGGCCGAGGGCGGCCTGCCAGCGGAAGGCGACCACGGCGTCCCGGTCGACCTGGCTGGTGACGGCGAGGGTGCCGGGGGCGGGCGGGGTGGTGACGCGCAGGGCGAGGCCGAGCCGGGGGCGGCGGCGCCACCAGGAGGGCAGCAGCACGCCGAATCCGGCCCCGGCCAGGGCGGGCGCGGCGGCGCGCAGGAAGTCGAGCGCGCCGGTGCGGTCGAGCGGCAGGGCGGACGGGCGGGAGCGGTGGCGCAGCCCGTCCAGGGCGGGCCAGCGGTGGGCGGCGCGGGCCAGTTCGGCGACCAGCACGTCGGCGGGGCCGGCCCGGTCGTCCCCGGGGGCGGCCTGCGCGAGCTTGCGGTCGAGGGCGGCGTGGGCCGCGCCGCCCTCGTGCAGTTCGGCGGCGCGGACCAGCAGGGAGGGCTCGTCGACGGCCTGGAGCAGGAACTCCAGCCGCCAGGCGTCGTCGGAGGGGCTGCCGTCCGGGTCGTCGTCGGCGGGGCCGAGCGGTTCGACCAGGCGGAAGCAGAGCCGCAGGGCCGGGTCGGCGGGCTCGGCGGTGGCGTACCAGTCGGTGATCCGGCGGCGCAGTTCGGCGAGCTCCCCGGGCGGGGCGTCGACCTCCCCGGAGGGGGTGGCGAGGGCGTGCAGCCAGCGGTCGGCCGGGGCCGGGCCGGGGGCGGGGAAGGGGGTGTCGGCCAGGGCGGCCCGGGCTTCGGCGTCGACCAGGGCGCCCAGGGCGGCGTCCAGCAGGGCCTCGCCGGTGCCGGCGCCGGTCGGCCACTCGCCCAGCAGGACGGGCGGGCAGCCGGCCGCCAGGACGGCGGCCTCGCGGCGCCCGGCCGGGGTGGGGTCGGGCCGCCAGCGGGCCCGGGGTCGGCCGTCGGCGAGGACGGGCAGGGGCAGCACCCGGCCCCGGCCGACCGCCCGCCAGGCGAGGTCGTGCACCCCGGTGAGCCAGCGCAGCGAGGGCCCGTAGACCACTTCGACCCGGCCGGTGCCGGGCAGGTCGGTGTCGGTGACGGCCCAGTGCGGGTCGTGGACCTCGCCGAGCAGCTGGGCGGCGGCACCGGCCTCGAACAGCAGGGCGGGCACCCGCCAGGGGGTGAGCACGGCGCCGCCGCGCGGCGGGGTGACCGGCAGGTCGGGCGAGGGGGCGGGCAGGGGGCCGACGGTGGGCAGCAGCAGGGTGGCCCAGCGTTCGGGGGCCTGCCCGGCGAGCCAGCCGAGGCCGGGCCCGATGCCGCCGAGCACGACGGCCAGGCGGTCGGCCGGGCAGGCGTACGGGTGGGCGCGCGGGGCGGGCCGGTCGGGGCGGGGGTCGGTGGCGCCGGGGTGGGCGCGGGCGTCCTCGGCCCAGAGGGCCAGCCGTCCGTCCGCCCGCCAGAGTGCGTGCAGGACGAACATGCGGGGCCTCTCGGGGCGGGTGGGAACCGTTCTTCGCAGCCTAGTCGGAGGGTCGGACAGTGCCCGTCGGGCCGCCGGGCGGCGCCCGTGGGGCCGGGCGGCTGGGCCGTTCGGGTGGTTCGGCGAAGTGCTTCGACCGTTGTGGTTGAAACTTGAACGAAAGAGTCGTACGGTGGAGCCAAGAAGTTGAAGCCTAAACAAATGGCTTCGAACCCGAGGAGGAGCCATGGGCCTGTTCAACCGCACCAAGACCGCCACCCCCACCGCCGTCCAGACCCCGGCCGGCCCGGACCTGTCGCACCTGACCGGCGACTGGGCGATCGACACCACCCACAGCGAGATCGGCTTCGCGGTCCGCCACGCGATGGTCACCAACGTCAAGGGCCGCTTCACCGACTACGAGGGCAAGCTGCACCTGGACGGCGCCCAGCCGCACAACTCCTCCGCCGAGCTCGTGATCAAGGTCGCCAGCGTCGACACCAACCAGGCCCAGCGCGACGAGCACCTGCGCACCGGCGACTTCTTCGCGGTCGAGACCCACCCGGAGATCCGCTTCCGCAGCACCTCCGCCGAGGCGGTCGGCGACGACTCCTACCGGATGACCGGCGAGCTGACCATCAAGGGCACCACCCGCCCGGTCGTCCTGGAGCTCGACTACACCGGCAGCGCCACCGACGCCTACGGCGCCGAGCGGGTCGGCTTCGAGGGCCGTACGGTCGTGGACCGCACCCAGTTCGGCCTCACCTACAACGCGGCCCTGGAGACCGGCGGCGTGCTGATCGGCGAGAAGGTCAAGCTCAGCTTCGACATCTCCGCCGTCAAGGCGGCCTGAGCCGGCCGTCCGCGGCCACGGCGGCCCGTGCCGCCCCCACGACCCACCGCCCCTGCCCGTCCCCCCGGGGCAGGGGCGGTGTGCTACATCTGCGGACCCTACGTCCGCGCGATGAGCGCGGCGTCCTCCGGGGGCAGCCAGCTGTCGGCCGGGCGGTCCAACCAGCCCTCGGCGGCGCCGAGTTCGGCCGCCGCGGCGGCCAGTGCGAGCAGGCCCGGACGGCGCTCCCCGGGCCGGTGCACCAGGCTCACCAGACTCAGCGGGACCGGGTCCACCAGCGGGACGTTCACCGCCCCCGGGAGGCTCGGCCCACCGACCGTGGTCAGCATCGGATCGCCGTGCCGGGCCAGGTAGCGGGCCGTCTCGACCGGGCCCACCGGCGGGACGTACGGCTCGGCCGCGCGCAGACCGTGTTCGCGCAGCAGCCGGGCCCCGAGGTCGGCCCACTCGGTGGTGGCCGGGTTGCCCGCGCAGATGTCGACCGGGTGCCCGAGCAGATCGGCCGGGCGCAGCGCCGGGCGGCCGGCCAGCGGGTGGGTGTCCGCCATCATCACCGAGACCCGCTCCAGCCGTACGGGCCGCTGGGCGAGCCGGCCGCGCACCGGGGCGGGCAGTCCGGCGAAGCGGCCGAACGAGGCGTCCAGCCGGTGCGCCAGCAGTTCGTCGGCGGCCGCGGCCAGACCGCCGTGGAAGCGGGCCAGCAGCTCGCCCTCCGGCCAGGCGGTGCGGGCCCGTTGCAGCACCCGGTCGGCGGTCAGGTCCGGGCCGGTGACGTCGCTGTTGAGGTCGAGCAGCAGCGGCCTGGCGGCGGCACCGGCGCCCGCGCCGAACCCGGCGAGCAGTTCGTCGTGCAGGGCGAGCAGCCGGCGCGCCCCGGGCAGCAGCCGACGCCCGGCCGGGGTGAGGTCGACGCTGCGGGTGGTGCGGGTGAACAGTGCCTCGCCGAGCAGGCCCTCCAAGGTGCGGACGTCCCGGCTGAGCGCCTGCTGGGCGACGTACAGCCGCTCGGCGGCCCGGCCGAAGTGCAGGGTCTCGGCGGTCGCGACGAAGCCGCGGAGCAGTCGGGGGTGCAGGTCACGGGGCATGGGCCGCAGATTAACAACACCGTGTTGTGGATGCGGCGGAACAGGTGTTGGACGCCCGTCGGAGCGCACCGCGAGGCTTGGCGCATCCCCTCCCGCCCTGCGTCCCAGGAGCCCGATTGCCCCCGCGCGCCCTCCTCGCCTCCTACCGACGGCTGTTCGCGGCCCCCGGCGCCACCGCCTTCACCCTGGCCGGACTGCTCGGCCGGATCGCGCTGTCGATGAACGGCGTCTCGCTGGTGGTGCTGCTCGCCGAACGGCGCGGCTCGTACGCGCTGGCCGGGACGGTCTCGGCGGCCGGGCTGGTCACCGGGGCGATCGGCATGCCGCTGCTCGGCCGCCTGGTGGACCGGTACGGGCAGTCGCGGGTCGCGGTACCGGCCGCGCTGTACAACGCCGTTCCGCTCGCCGCCCTGCTGCTCTGCGTCCGGCTCGGCGCCCCGGACTGGACGCTGTACGCCTGCTGGGCCGCCTGCGCCGCCGCGCCCAACCTCGGCGGCATGGCCCGGTCCCGCTGGGCGCACCTGTACCGGGACGACCCGGCCGCCCGGCACCTGGCCAACTCCCTCGAACAGGCCCTGGACGAACTCTGCTTCATGGCCGGGCCGGTGCTCGCGATGCTGCTCTGCACCACGATCGCCCCGGAGGCCGGGCTGCTCACCGCCGGCACCGTCGGCACCACCGGCGCCCTGCTGTTCGCCGCCCAGCGGGGCACCGAACCGCCGCTGCCGGCCCCGGCCCCGACCGGCGAGCGGCACGGCTCCCCGCTGCGGGTGCCCGGGCTGCGGGTGCTGGCGCTGACCTTCCTCGCCACCGGCATGGTCTTCGGCGCCACCGAGATCACCACCGTCGCCTACGCCGACGCGCTCGGGCACAAGGCGGCGGCCGGCCCGCTGCTGGCCCTGGTCGCGGGCGGATCCTGCCTGGCGGGGCTGCTGTTCGGGCTGCTGACCCCGCGCCGGACCCCCGGGGCGCGCTTCCTGCTCGGGGTGGCGGCGATGGCCGCGGTCCTGCTGCTGCCGCTCGCCGCCGGGCTCGGCGGGGCCGGGCCGGTGACCCTCGGCGCGGCACTGTTCGCGGCCGGCACGGCCACCGCGCCGACCATGGTGACCGGCATGACGCTGGTCCAGGAGCTGCTGCCGCAGCGGCAGTTCAACGAGGGGATGGCGGTGGCGGTGTCCGGCATCGTGGTCGGCATCTCGGCCGGGGCGGCGCTCGCCGGGACGCTCGCCGAGCGGGCCGCGCCCGGTACCGGCTACGTCCTGCCCGCCGGGGCCGCCGCGCTCGCCCTGCTGATCGCGTCGGCCGGGCGGCGGCACCTGCGGGCGTCCGGCCCCGCGGAAAATGGGGCGCGGGTTGTCAGTGCCTCCGTCTAACTTCGAGTCATGGCGGAAATCACCTACGTCCGAGGCGATGCCACCACGCCCCAGGGCAAGGGCGTGAAGGTGATCGCGCACGTCTGCAACGACCTCGGCGGCTGGGGCAAAGGCTTCGTGCTCGCGCTCTCCAGACGCTGGCCCGAACCCGAAGCCGCTTTCAGGCTCGGGCCTGTCGCCGGACTCCCGTCGTCCGCCCGAAGGGCGGGCCGGGCGGCGTTGGGGTGCGTGCATCGCAAGGCGGAGGAGGGAGTCCATGCGGAGCATCGGCGACCGACGACAACGCGGCGAGGCGCGTGCCCCGGCGTCGCCCGGCAGGCGGGAGTCCGGCGACAGGCCCGTAGGCACCGGGAGCGGGCGAAGAACGACTTCGGCCTCGGCGCCCTGCAGTTGGTGCAGGTCGAGCCGTACGTCTGGGTGGCCAACCTGGTCGGCCAGCGCGGCATCCGGACGGGGCGCTCCACCGGGGTGCCCGTGCGGTACGAGGCCATCGACACCGGGCTGGCGGCCCTGGGCGGGCGCGCGCTCGAACTCGGCGCCGCCGTCCACATGCCGCGGATCGGCTGCGGACTGGCGGGCGGGCGCTGGGAGAAGGTCGAGCCGCTGGTGGCGGCCCGACTCTCGGCGCGCGGCGTGCCGGTGACGGTCTACGACATCGACTGACCGCTCACCGACCGACCGCCCTCGGGCCGGGCGTTCTCCGGCCGGGCGCTCGCGGCTGGCCAGGCGTAGACGTACTCGGGCAGCACCCAGCCGCCCGGGAACACGCCCTCCTGCGCCGCGATCCGCACGCCGCCCTCGCGCTCGTAGAAGGCAATCGCGCGGGTGTTGGCGCGCAGCACCTCCAGGTACAGCTCGGCGGCGGGGAACCGCTCGGCGAGTTCGGCGCGGGCGGCGGCCAGCAGTTGCCGGCCGATGCCCCCGCCGGTGAGGCCCGGGCGGACGTGCAGGTTGTCCACCAGCACCCGTCCGTCGGCCTGCGGCACCAGATAGACGAACCCGGCCGGCTCTCCGGCCCGTTCGGCGACCAACAGCACGGGCGTGTTCTCCGGCGGCCCGTAGTCCACCGCCAGGCGCAGCTCCCACAGTTCGCGCCGCTGGGCGGCCAGTCCGTCCCCGATCGCCTCGTCGGGGACCATCCCGCGATAGCTGGTGCGCCAACTCTCGGCGTGCAGGTCCGCGACGTCCGCGGCGTCCTGCGCTCCGCCGTACCGAATGGTGGTCCGTTCAGGACCGGTCATGTGACGAGCCTCCCACGAAGATGGAGTTGAACATGTTCAACCGTAACGTCTACAGTTCTGCCAAGGTTTTGAACGCGTTCGAAATGACGGGGGACGGTTTCGTGGCACCGGATGCGGAGGGGGCATCCGGTGCCACGAACACCGACAGCACCGACACCGGGTGGAACCTCGTCTCCGGTTAGGCTCGTGCCTGTGGACGACCTGGCAGCGACGAACCGAACGGACGGCGAGAAGGGTGCGGCCGACGCCTCGGCCGCACCCGGCACGGACGGTGGGCCCATGCCCGGCGGCCGGGCCCAGCCCAAGACCGACAAGAGCGAGGCGACCCGGGCGCTGATCCTGGAGACGGCCATGCGGCTGTTCCAGGACCGGGGTTACGAGAAGACGACGATGCGCGCCATCGCCACCGAGGCGGGCGTGTCGGTCGGCAACGCCTACTACTACTTCTCCGCCAAGGAATTCCTGATCCAGGGGTTCTACGACCGGATGACCCACGACCACGCGGCCGAGGCCAGGCTCCGCATGGCCCACACCCGGGACTTCGCCGAGCGGCTGCAGATCGCGCTGGACTCCTGGCTGGACACGGCCGCGCCGTACCACGAGTTCGCCGCGCAGTTCTTCCGCACCGCGGCCGACCCGACCAGCTCGCTCAGCCCGTTCTCCAACGAGTCCCACCCGGCCCGGGCGGTGGCCGTCGACCTGTTCCGGGAAGTCCTCCAGGGCTCGGAACTGGCGCCGAAGCTGGACGCCGAACTCGTCGAGCTGCTGCCGGACGTGCTCTGGCTGCACCTGATGGTCGTGGTCCTCTACTGGGTCTTCGACCGGACCGAGGACACCGAGCGCACCAGGGAGTTCGTCCGGCGGTCGACGCCGATGGCCGCCCGGGTGATCAACCTCTCGCGCTACCGGGTGTTCCGGCCGATCGTGCGGGACGCCAAGGGCCTGATCCAGGACTTCATCCTGCCCACGATCGGCAAGACGGCCGTCAAGTAGGCGCGGCCGGGCACGAGTTGTGACCACCGGAGGCCGGCCCGCGCACTGCGGGCCGGCCTCCGGCGTCGTTTCGGGGGTCGTTCCCGGCACTGTCGCTCCCGGCACTGTCGTTCCGCCCGCTCAGAAGTCCGTCGGGGTCCAGGCCCGCAGCGGAGTGCGCAGCAGCAGGTCGGCGGCGGCCGCCGCACCCGGGCGCAGCTCGGTGATCAGACCGGCCGCGGCCAGTCGCGGGGCCGTCTCGGCGCCCAGCTGGAGCGAGCCCAACTCCGAAGCGTCCAGGGCGAGGTCGGCGTCGTCGGTGGTCCGGACGCAGCGGCCGGTGCCGTCCTCGGCGACCTCGATCGCGAAGCGGCCGGAGGCGTAGCCGAGCTCGTCCTCGACCTCCAGCACCACCCGGCCGGGCGCACCGTACGCGCGGGCGCCGAAGGCGGCCTCGACGTCCAGCAGCCGCAGCCACATCGCGTCGGCGTTGTCCTTGCGCGGGACGGCCGCGCGCGGGTCCTGGAGCAGCAGCGGCAGCGGGTCGTCCGGGGCCAGGCCCGCCACCACGACCTTGCGCACCCAGTCGACGCTCAGCACCAGGCGCCACAGTGCGACGGCGGTGGGCAGGTCGAGGGCGATGAAGTCCTCCACCGTGAGGGTGGCGTCGGGGTGGGCGCCGTCCCACTTGTTCTCGATCCGGTAGACGACCATCCCGGTGACCGTGCCGTCGGCGTCCCGGTGGACGGCGGTGAACGGCTCCTTGAAGCTGTCGCCCGGCACCTGGATCCGGTTGGTGTGGCGCTCCCACCAGATCTCGTCCCGGGCGATCGCGCCCGGCTGGGTGAGCCGCCAGCGGTCGTACAGCTCGGCGCCGAGTTCGGCCTGCTCGGCCAGGGTCACGAAGTCGGTCCGGCCGCCGGGCACGCCCGGCAGGCCCTCGCGCAGTCCGCGGGTGCGGCTCAGGTCGATGTCCCAGCCGCTGCCGTGGGTGGCCGGGCCGAAGCCGAACCGGCCGTAGATGTTGTACTCGGCGGCCATCAGGACGGCGACGGCGCAGCCGCGCCCGGCGGCCGCGGCGAGGTCGCGTCGCATCATCGCGCTGAGCAGGCCCCGGCGGCGGTGGGTGGCGCTGACCGTGACGTTGGTGATCGCGTCGGCCCGGACCACGGCTCCGCCGGGCACGGTGAGTTCGACGTCGAAGCTGCGGAAGGTGGCGATCTGCCGGTCCCCGTCGAAGCCGGCCACCATCCGGCCCGGCTGCCACTGCCGGCGGCGCAGGTCCGGCGCGACGCCCGCGTGCGGGCGCAGGAAGCCGAAGTTCAGCGCCCGGTTCCACTCCTCCACTTCGTCCACGGCTACGGCCCGGACCTGGATCCCGTTGACCGTCTCGGGGGCCGTGTGATCACTGTTGTTGTGCATCCGGCCACCGTACGGGCGGTGGCCGGGGAGGAGCACCCCAATTAATCCGTGTCCGACCCCAGGCCGTCCGACCCCCGGTTGCCCGACCCCAGGCCGTCCGACCCCCGGTTGCCCGACCCCAGGCCGTCCGGCGCCCGGCGGTGCTGGCCCGGCGTCACCACCCAGTGGTTGGTCCGCAGGACGCGGTCCCCGAAGCCGAGGTCCCGCTCGCCGAGCAGCCGGAAGCCGAGCGCGCGGCAGATCCCGTTGGACGGGCCGTTGGTCGTCCCCGGGTTCGCGTGCACCTCGCCCCAGCGGCCGTCCGCCGCCGCGGCGTCCAGCACCCGGCGGACCGCCGCCTTGGCCAGGCCGCGGCCCTGGAACCCGGGCAGCACCATCCAGCCGATCTCGGAGACGGTCGCGCCGTCCTCCTCGCCCTGCCAGAGCGTCACCACCCCGGCCGCCGCACCGTCCTCGGCGCCGTCCGGCACGATCGCCTTGATCCAGGCGCCGTCCTCCGCCACCAGCCGGAGGTCCTTGCGTAGCCGCTCCTCCACCTGCTCCCGGGGCAGCGGGCCGCCCAACTCGGCCATCATCGCCTCGTCGCAGCGCATTCGGACGTACGCCTCGACGTCGCCCGCTGCCACGTTCCTCAGCCGCACGGTTCCTCCTCGGGAGTGGTCGGAGCGGCCACGCTAACGGAGGCCTCCGACACCGGTGCCCGGGACGGCGGGGTCAGGGCCGGGCGTAGTAGTCCGGGGTGCCCATGATCCAGAGGCTGGCCTGCTTGACCGGCATGCCGACCCTCGGGGCCTCGATCATCTGGTCGTCGCCGATGTAGAGGCCGACGTGGTGGATGTCGGCGGAACGGCCGGTGTCGGTCCAGAAGACCAGGTCGCCGGGGCGCAGCTGGCGGTAGGTGACCGGGGTGGACTGGACGTACTGGTCGGCGGCGAAGTGGTTGAGCTGCCTGCCTCCCTCGCGCCAGGCCATCATGGTCAGCCCGGAGCAGTCGTAGCCCTCCGGCCCCTCGCCGCCCCAGATGTAGGGCAGGCCGATCTTGGAGCGGGCGAAGGCGATCGCGGCGGCCGCGCCCTCGGCCGACCAGGGGCGGGAGTCGGGCGGCGCCTGGACCCTGGCGGCCTCGGCCGCGGCGGCTTCGGCCTCCCGGGCGGCCTGTTCGGCGGCCCGTTCGGCGGCGGCCCGGGCGGCCGTCTCGGCCTCGCGGGCGGCGATCGCCTCCAGGGCGTCGTGCCGCGTGCGCTCCAGCTCGACGGTGGTGTTGCGGGCGGCGGCGAGTTCGGTGAGCAGTTGCTCCCGGTGGTGGCCGGCCGCGGCGACCTCGGTCTGCTGGGCGGCGAGCCGCTGTTCGGCCCTGGTCCTGGCCGCGCCGACCTCGGTCGCGGCCTTCTCGGCGGCCGCGGTGGCGGTGCGGGCGGCGGCCGAGGCGGTGCGGGCGGTGGCGGCGGTGGAGGTGGCGGCGTCCAGGATCTGCCGGGTGCGCTCGCTGACCACGCCGACCACGGCGGCGCGGGCGCTCGCCTCGCGCGGCCCGTGGGCGCCGAGCAGGGCGTTGAGGGCGGAGAGTTCGGCGCCCGCGCCCTGCCGGTACGTCTCGGCGGCGAGCCGGGCGGCGTCGTCGGCGGCTTCGGAACGTTCGGCCTCGGCGGTGGCGGCGCGCCGGTTGGCGGCGGTCTCCTCGGCGCGGGCCCGGGTGAGGGCCAGCTGGGCGCCGTTGTAGGCCTCGACGGCCTGTTCGGCGCCGCGGGCGGCCCGGTCGAGTTCGGTGCGGGCGGCGGTGAGCGCGGTCTCCAGCGCGGCGGCGGAGGCGGCCTTGCCGTCGGCCTCGGTGCGGGAGCGGTCGATCTCCTCGGTGGAGGGGTACGGGTCCTGGCCGGCCGGGGGCGCTGCGGCCGGCGGTTCGGCCGGCGCGGGTTCGGCCTGCCCCGGGGCGGGCCGCGCCGGTTCCGGCTGCACCGGGGCTGCCTGGGCGGCGGGGAGCAGCCCGAGCAGGGCGGTGAGGGACAACAGGAGGGTCGGCAGGATCCTGCGCGCCACGAGACATCCCTTCTCACGGTCCGGAGGGGATGACGGCGGTGGCCGGGCGGCGCGCGGCCTGCGGGGCTGCGGTCGGGCGGCGGGGGTCCGGCGAATCATCCCATCACGTGACAGAACGGTCACTCGCCGATCATGTTCTCAACTCCGAGGGTTTTCACACCTCGAACGCGCTCCGCCGGCCGGGTGACCATCCGATGATCCGACTGGGTGTCACCATCGCCCAGGCGCACGCGGTATACGAACTAGCGGTGGATCCGGCGGGTCCTCGTCCGTAGGTGGGGGTGTCGGCCGGGGCGGCGTTCCAGGCCGGTCGGGCCGACCGCGTACGTCCGGTTGCGCCCGGCGCGGACCGTACGGCGGCGCTGCCGGGCCCCGGCCGAGCGGGCCGGCACGCCCTCGGCGGGCCCCTCGGCCGGTTGCGGGTGCGCCGCGGGCGCCTTCGCCGCCGCCCCGGTGGCCGCGGCCGAGCGGCGGTCGGCCAGCCGGGCCCGGCGGCGGGACAGGGCCCGGGCGACGTGGGCGTCGAGGTGGGCGGAGGCCCGGGCGGCCATCCGCTCGGCGACCCGGTGGGCGGCCGGGTGGTTGGCGGGCACCTTGTCGGGCGCGCCGGCGATCAGGTCGAAGAGCCAGGTGCGGGCCCGGTCCGCACGCCGGTGCAGCAGGCGTTCGCGCCGCAGCGCACGCGCACGGCGGCGGGGGCGCGTGGTGTACCGCCAGCGGGCCCACGGGCTGCTCGGGCGGGCCAGCCGGATCGCGCCGATCCAGGACAGGCCGGGGACCATGATCCCGAGCAGTCCGGTCCACACCTTGCCCTTGAGCAGGGTGATCACCGAGGCCAGCGCGTTCACCGAGATGACGGTGATCAGGCCCCACCGGGTGTCCTCGCCGGGCACCACGCCGAGCGGCACGTACCCGATCAGCAGCAGGGCGGTGAACAGGATGCCGAAGATCACCGCGTCCACCGACTTGCGGCCCTGCTCGCTCCAGTACACGTCGTCCAGGTGCAGGATCAGCGCGAACTCGTCCAGCACCAGGCCGCAGCCGATGCCGAAGGCCAGCCCGAACCAGTCGATCCACGGGGTGCCGCCGAAGGTGGCGAACACCCCGATGCCGCCGACCAGCAGGAAGCCCAGGCCGAACACCATGTGGTGGATGTGCAGGCCGCCGGGGGTGACGTTGCCGGGCCACCAGCGCACCTTGGCGCGGATCATCCGCACGCTGAACCGGATGAAGACGAAGGAGGTGATGAAGCCGACCAGCAGCAGGAACAGCGGTTGCTTGTGCGTGTTGACGATGTGCTCGCGGTAGCTGTCCAGCATTGCCGTCATGGGTCTTACCTTCGTTCCTGGTCCTGCGTCCTGCCTGCCGTGACATGGCCCGGGGCCCAATAGCCGCCCAACACGGATCCCGCTCGGAATCCGTCACCGGGCTCAACGCGCGGTCAGAACCCCCGGGTGCGCTTGGCCGCCCGGCGGGGCACCACCGGGTAGAGCGAGGGCAGCTCGGCGCCCACCGGCAGTTTCAGGAACAGCCGGGCGATCTCCCCGCCGAGGTTCACCCCGATGGCCAGCGCCATCGCGATCGCGGCCGCCCGGAACACCGACACCAGGCCGGTGCTGGAGTGCCCCTGGGCGAAGGCCAGCATCCCGAGGTAGAGCGCCGAACCGGGCATCAGCGGGCCGATCGCGGCGGTGACGTACGGCAGCGCCGAGCCGTTCCGGGCCCGGGCCATCAGCTGGCCGAACAGGCCGACCAGGCCGGCCGCCACCCCGGTGGCCGCGATCGGGTTGACGTGCGCGTTGTACACCAGCGCGCCGTAGCTGGCCCAGCCGATGCCGCTGTTGAGGGTGACCAGGGCGAGGGTGCGGCGGTCGGTCTGCAGCAGGGTGGCGAAGGCCAGGGTCAGCACCATCGCGGCGACCATCTGGACCGGCGGGTAGCTGATGCCCACCAGGCTCTCGTCCGGCTTGAGCTTCGCCTCGAAGCCGACGCCCAGGTAGAGGATCATGATCACGCCGATCACGATGCCCGCCACCAGGTAGATCACTTCCAGCAGCCGGGCCGCGGCGGTGATGTAGAAACCGGTCAGGCCGTCCTGGACGGCGGCGACCAGGGCGCGCCCGGGCAGCAGGGCGAACAGGCCGCCGGTGATCACCACCGAGCCGCGCAGGCCCCAGTCGTTGAAGGACAGGATGATCCCGGACGCGGCGGCCGGCATCGCGGCCGCCACGAACTGGTAGAACTCCGGCAGCCGGCGCTTGGCCAGCGCCGAGGCCAGCCGGTCGCCGAGGACGGCCGCGACGAAGGCGCTGCCGAAGACCAGCCAGGCCTTGTCGTCGAGCCGGCCGCCGACCAGGAAGGTCGCCGCACCGGCCAGCAGACCGGTGGTCAGGGCGAGGAACCAGGCCGGGTACGGGTGCCGGTTGCGGCGGATCGCGGCGAGCCGGCGGTAGGCGTCGTTGACCGTCACCTGCTCCGCGGTGATGTCCGCCACCAGCTGGTACACCGCGTTCAGCCGGGTGTAGTCGGAGGTGCGGCGGCGCACCACGCGGTCGGCGGTGACCGGCGGCTCGACCAGCGAGGGCTGGTGCGAGATGCCGATCAGGGTGAAGGTGACCTGCGGCTCGCAGTGGTCCAGCCGGTAGGCGTGCGCGATGCCGAGCATGGCCGCCTCGACGTCCTCGGCGGCCTCGCCGCTGGCCAGCAGCAGCTCGCCGATGCGCAGCGTCAGGTCGAGGATGCGGGGGACGTTGCGGGCGGCGGCCGCCGAGGGGTGCATCTCGCGGGCGGTGCGCTCGAAGGCGGGGCGCTCGGACATCGGGGTGCGCAGCAGGGTGCGCATCCGGTCCGGCCAGGGCGCTTCGCCGGGGGCGCCGGCGGTCAGCTCGGGGATCGGGATGCCGGTGGGCGGGGTGTAGCCGGCGGCGCGCCACTCCTCGGGGGTGAGGGTGTCCTCGGCGACCGAGCGGCGGCGCGGCGGGCGGGCGGGCGTGGGGCGCTCGGGACGCTCGGGGCGCTCGGGGGCCGGGCGCCCGGCCGGGGGCTCCTGGGCGGCCCCGTCCCGGGGGCGCAGGTCGATGGTCAGCTCGGGGTGCGGCTCCAGCGGCTCCGGCGGCGCCCCGGCCCCGACCCCGGCCCCGGACTCCGGCGCGGGCTCGGGGGCCAGCAGGCCCTTGGTCTCCGGTACCGGCGGGACCAGCGGCACCACGGTGGTGGGCTCGACGACCGGGGCCGGGTAGCCGAGCAGGCCCTCGGTGGGCGGCGCCTCGGCGGGGTGCACCGGCTGCGGCGGTGCCTGCCGCACCTGGCGGACCGCCCGGCCTCCCCTCGCCCGCTTGCCCGCACCCGGTCGGCCCCGCTTAGGCACTTCCGCTCCTCGCCACCCCTGGCGGCCGTCGGCCACCGTTCGATCTCGGGATACACCTTGCCTGATCGAACAGCCGGACGCACATGTACGCGACGTCCGGCGGCGACACCCTCGGACGCCTACCCGGCGCGCCGGCCCGCGGTGTCGCGCGCTCCGGAACGGCGGGCCCGAAGCAGTTCAACCGCCACCGGGACCACGGAGACCAACACGATGCCGACCAGGATGGCCTCGATGTTGTCCCGGACGAAGGGGATCTGGCCCAGGAAGTAGCCGAGCACGGTGACCCCGGCGCCCCACAGCACCCCGCCGACCACGTTGAACAGCACGAAGCTGCGGTAGTTCATCCTGCTCACCCCGGCGACGATCGGGGTGAAGGTGCGCACGATCGGTACGAAGCGGGCCAGCACGATCGCCTTGGGGCCGTGCCGCTCGAAGAAGGCGGCGGCCTTCTCGACGTTCTCCTGCTTGAAGACCCTGGAGTCGGGGCGGCGGAACAGGCCCGGCCCGACCTTCCGGCCGAACAGGTAGCCGACCTGGTCCCCGGCGATCGCGGCCAGCACGATCAGCGTGCAGACCAGCCAGAGCGGCTGGTGCAGGTAGGTGCCACCGGCCACCAGCAGGCCGGTGGTGAACAGCAGCGAGTCGCCCGGGAGGAAGAAGCCGATCAGCAGGCCGGACTCGGCGAAGACGATGGCCAGGATGCCGACCAGGCCGAAGGTGGAGATCAGGGTGGTCGGATCGAGCCAGGACGGGCCGAGGGCGATGCTGGTCACGGTGCTGGCTCTCCTGGAGGTCGAGTCTTGGCAATGCCATGGTAAAGCAATGACAAAGACTCGCCGGGGGTGGCGATGGTTCCCCGGCCGGCCCGGAGGTACGGACCGGCCGGGGAGCGGGCCGAGGAGCCGACCAGGGGCGGGCCGGGGGCGGGCCGGCTCAGAGGTCGTAGCGCTCGACGATCCCGGCGTGCCGGCCGAGGTCCGCCCCGGCCGCGTCGGCCAGGTCGAGCCAGGCCAGCGGGTGCGCCCAGCCGGCGGTGAGCCCGTGCAGCAGCGCGTCGGCCGCCTCCGCCGAGGCGGTCGGCGGGACGCCCAGCGCGGCGTACACGCCGGGCAGCGAGCCGTCGTCCTCCGTCGGGTCGGTGATCCGGTACTGCTCCCCGCTGTACGCCCAGACCGCGTAGCCGGCCGCCCGCAGGTCGTCCCGGAAGCCGGACCAGGCCTCGTCGCCGGGCCAGGCGCCGTCGATCCAGTAGGTGGTGAAGCCCGCCGGGTCGAGCAGGGTCAGCAGGGCGAAGACCGGGCGCCAGTTCGCCCGCTCCGGCTCCGGGGCGTCCTCGGCCGGCGGGGCCTCCAGCAAGGCCGGGGCGAAGACCACCACGTCGCCGTGGTTGAGCGTCAGGTCGTCGCCGAGCACCGGCAGGATCCGGGCGGTCGCCGGGCCGGTGCGGACGGCGGGCAGGTCGGCCGTCGAACCGTTGGTGCGGGTGGCGCGGACGGTGACCAGCTGCCACTCCTCGTCCACCGGGCCCTCGGGCTCGTCGAACTCGATGCCGATCCGGGCACCGGTGGAGCGGACCACGGCCCAGTCCCGGTTGGCGGTGGCGGCGGTGACCAGGTGCCAGAGGTCGGGCTCCTGGACCGTCCGGTGGAGCTGCTCCTCCCCCGCCTCCTCGGCGGACAGGGCGTGCTCCAGCAGCTCCTGGTAGAGGCGCTGGGCGGTGGCGTGGTCGCCCAGTTCGGTGGCGGCGGCCGCGGCCAGCCGGCGGGTGTTGATCCGGTTGGCCTCCAGCGCCAGGATCGCCCCGCACTGCTCCAGCACCTCGGCCCAGCGGCCCTCGGCGGCGGCCCAGCGGGCGCGGATCCAGTGCGCGTCGGCCGGGGCGGTCGCGGCCAGCCGGTCGGCGAGCCGGCGGATCCCCTCGGCGTCCCCGGCCTCGATCAGCACCTGGCCGAGCGTGCCGACCAGCTGCTCGCCGCCCGGGTCGACGTCCAGCCGCTGCCACAGCAGGTCGGCGGCGGCCCGGGCGTGGCCCAGTCCGCCGAGCACGGTGGCCAGCGGCACGGCCAGCCCGGTGGCGCCGGCGGGCTCGCCCCGGTACCGCTCCAGGGCGACGGCGAGCAGGTCGGCACCGGGCTCGACCGGCACCTCGGCCTCGGCCAGGTACGCCACCAGCTCGCCGGGCGGGACGGGCAGCTCGGGCACCGGCAGCGCCTCGGCGGCCGCGCGCAGGGCCGCGACCTCCCCGGCCACGCCCTCGGTGCGGCGCAGCCGGGCCAGCTTGCGCTCCCCGGTGGCCGCGAGCGTCAGCGCCACCGTGCGGGCGCCGCGGGCGAGGGCCAGCCGGCCCGCCGCGAGCAGCAGGTCCACGCAGGGGCGGTGCGAACCGGTGGTGTCCAGGTAGCCGACCCAGCCGGCCAGCACGGCGCCCAGCTCGGCGTCGTTCTCCCAGGCCCCGGCCGCGACCAGCAGCTCGACCGTCCGGGTCCAGGTCTCGCGCAGGTCGGCGTGCCGCTCGGCCTCGGCCCGGGCGGGCAGCAGGGCGAGCGCCTCCGGGGTGCGCCCGAGCGAGGCGAGCGCGCGGGCCCGCAGCAGGTCGCCCCAGCGCCGGTCGCTCTCGTCGAGCTCCTCGCCCCGGGCCCTGGCGGTCCGGTCGGTGGTGTCCAGCAGGGTGAGCACCTCCTCGTGCCGGCCCAGCAGGTGCAGGGTGCCGGCCCGGGCACGGTGGAAGCGCAGCGAGACCTGCTGGCCGGCCGCCTGCATCCGGGCGGAGGCGGTGTCCAGGTGGGCGAGCGCGTCGGCGGCCCGGCCGTCGTCCTCCAGGGCGTCGGAGTACTCGCGGGAGAGGCAGTCGAAGCAGGCCCGGCCGGGCTCGATCCGCTCCAGCGTCTCGCCGACCACCTCCAGGCGCTCGGCCACGTACCCGGGGCCGTCGACCCGGGCGTGGCAGATCGCGAAGTCCTGCACCACGCAGACGGACTGCGGGCAGCCGGCCGTCTCCTCCCGGTGGGCGAACTCCAGCAGGTCGACCGCCTCGGGCATCACCGACTCGCCCTGCTGGCGCTTGTTCAGCAGGTTCTGCATCCGCCAGTGCCGCAGGTAGACCTCGACCCAGGGCAGGCCGAGGGCCCGGGCGGAGGCGACCGCCTCCGGGAAGACCGCGTCGAGCTGCTCGTTGCGGCCCTCGGTGGCGTGTTCGGGCAGCTCGTACATCGCGTCGGCGAGCCGCGCGTGGCCGGCCTCGCGCAGCTGCTGGTGGGTGTCGCGCACCCAGGCCCAGATGTCGGTGGTCATGGCTGTTCCCCCTGCGTCGTGCTGGTGTGTGGTCTGGCGTGGGCCGCTGTCGGGGCGGGCGCCGGGGCGGGCGCCGGTATGCCCGCCGGGGCGTCGGCCGGGGAACCGGCCGGGGAGTCGGCCGTCACGCCTCGCCCCGGAGCGCGCCGGGGCTGTCCGGGACGTCCGGCAGGCCGGGCGGGACGGCGGCGGTGAGGGCGGAGACGGCGGTGCCGATGCCGGCCAGCGCGGCGCCGAGGTCCCCCTCGGCGGGGCCGGTGGAGGCCGCCGCCATGATCACCTTGAGCGAGCGGAGCAGCCCGGCCGCGGTGGCGCTGCCGGTGTGGCCGGTGCGGTAGGCGGCGAGCAGGTCCCGCACGGCCGGGCAGTCCAGGTTGAGGTAGAGCCGGGCCTTGACCGCGCCGTCGGTGCGGGCGGTGAACGCCCGGGCCAGCCGCAGTGCGGCGGACGGGATCCGGGCGTCGGCCTGGTCGTCCTCGATCCGGGCCTTCAACTCGGCCTCCCGGTCGGGCACCAGGACCAGCGGCAGGCCGGGCGGGTCGAAGCGGGCCGGGACGAGCTGCTCCCCCTGGTCGGCGAGGGCGCCGGCGAGCCAGGCCGCCTCCTCGGGCGGCAGCGGCCGCTCCGGGTCGCGGAACAGTTCCCGGTTGCCCTGCTCGCTGCCCAGCTCGACCAGCCGGCAGCCGCGCAACTGGGCGTAGCGGCGCAGGAACGGCAGCACCGCGTAGCGGTCGCCGCGGGCGATCGGGACGCGCATCGCCCGGTACAGCATCTCCTCGAAGCCCCCGCCGCTGCCGAGCGCGACGTGCACCGCGCCCCCGCCGGCCGCCCGCAGGCCGCCCGCGGTGAGGTCGCCCTGCGAGGTGGGCACCGGGACGTCGTCGGCGAGCAGGGTGAACAGCCGGTCGTCGCAGAGCGCGGCGCCGAGCAGTTCCTGGCCGTGCCGGGTGAGGATCCGGCGCCAGACGGCGGGCCGCAGCCGGGCCGTCTCGTACAGGCCGTCCACGACGGCGTCGGTCAGGGCCCGTTGCAGCGCGCGGTAGTGCTCGTCGCGCTGGAGGTCCTCGCGGCTGGCGGTGGGGGTGAGCCGGCTGGACTCGATCACGCCGCCGATGAAACCGGCCCAGCCGGGCAGCAGGTCGCGGGCGTCCTCGGCGAGCAGCATGCCGCGCAGGTAGACGGCGAGGTCGCGGTTGTCGCTGCTGCCGTAGGAGCCGCCGTCCTGGACCCAGAGCAGGCCGACCGCGTCGGTGGAGCCGTCGGTGGCGCTGCCGGCCGGGCCGCCGGTGGCGCCGCCTGACGGGCCGTCGGTGGTGCTGCCTGACGGGCCGTCGGTGGTGCCGTCGCCCTGGACGGGCAGCACCGGGAAGGCGGTGAGCGGCTCGAAGCGGCGGCCGAAGGCGGTGGCGAAGCGCATCCGGGCGGCGTGCTGGTCGCCGTCGACCCGCTGGCGCCAGGGCACCTGGACGGCGTTGACGGGCCGTTCGTCGTCGCCGACGTAGACCGGTATGGGCAGCAGGACGCAGTAGCGGCCGAGGACTTCGCGCAGGGCGTGCTCGTCGGCGAGGTGGGCGTGCTCGGCCTTGAGCGCCAGTTCGACGACGGTGCCGGGCTCCGGGCGGGCGGGTGCCGGGTCGACCTGGTACTGCTCGCCGCCGCGGCTGCGGTAGCGGTGGCCGAGCTGCGGTTCGCGGTGCGAGGTGGTGGTGACGGTCACCTCGTCGGCGACCGAGAAGGCGGAGAGGAAGCCCAGGCCGAAGGCGCCGATCAGCTCCTGGTTCCCGGTCAGTTCGCGCAGCATCCGGGTGTAGCCGGTGCCGACGGTGGCGAGGTAGGCGTGGATCTCCGGTTCGGTGAGGCCGGCCCCGGTGTCCTCGATGGCGACGGTCCGCCGCGCGGTGTCGGCGCGCACCCGGATCCGCGGCCGGTGCTCGCCGTCCGGGTCCTCCAGGAGTCGGCGGGTGTGCGAGTCGTGGGCGTTCTGGACCAGTTCGCGCAGGGCGACCAGGGGCGTGGAGTAGAGGTGGGTGGCGAGGACGTTCACCAGGCCACCGAGGTCGACCTCGGTGGTACGCACGCCGTCGGCCGGAGTGGGCTCGGTCGGGGTGGGCTCGGTCGGGGTGGGCTCGGTCGGGGCACCTTCAGACATGGGTCCTCAGTGTGCCAGTGCGACAATCCGTCGACCATTTCTTTCTATACATCAGGCGGAATGACGGATTCTGGTCAACTCGGAATTGACCGCTCCCCCACCATCGAGGGAAATGCCACCCGTTTGGTGGAGTTCGTCCACGTCACTGGTGAATGCTGAACGAGCGACGTCAGGCAACGGCGCTACGGAGCGGCCACTCCGGATCGCGCCCCATTCGCACTTCCAGCTCAGGGAGACCAGCGTGTCCCGTATTCGCGCAGCCGCCGCCGTCACCGCCCTCGGGGCCTTCCTCCTCGTCGGCGTCGGCGCCGCCACCGCCCACGCCGACAACGGCGCCGGCGCGATCGACCACTCCAACAGCAGCGTCGTGAGCAACGTCGGCTCCGGCAACGTGATCGGCACCGTCGACGGCAACGTGGTCAACACCCAGCAGACCGCCACCGGCTCGGGGGCGAGCAACCAGAACAACGGCCTCGCCGTGGCGGGCAACAGCGGGAACGTCGGGGCCCTGCAGGGCAACGGCAACTTCGACGCCCGGGTCTACTACCCGCACGTCCTCTACTAGCCGGGCCGACCGGGTCCGCGCCCGGTCGCACCGCACGGGGCCGGGTGCCCGCCGCCGTTCCGACGGTGGCGGGCACCCGGCCCGCTCCGTCTCCCGGGTGCGCCTGGGTGCTCCTGGGTGCTCCTGGGTGCTCCTACGAAGTCTCGACTCCCAGCACCGCCCGGCCGATCCGCCGCAGGCAGTCGCCGAGGTCGGGCCGGGCACTGTACGGGCGGTTCCGCACCCCGTCGTTGACCAGCGAGAACAGCGCGTGCACCCGGATCCGGGCGGTCACCGCGTCGTACTCCGGGCGCACCTGCCGGAGCAGCCCCACCCAGGTGCGCAGGAAGTCCCGCCGGAAGTCCACCGCGGCCCGGCGGTCCGGCGGGGCCAGCCGCTCGGTCTCGCTCAGCATCGCCCCCAGGTAGTCGCCGTTGCGCAGCGCGAAGTCGACGTACGCGCCCAGCCCGGCCGCCAGCGCCTCCGCCGGCCCGGCGGCCGCCGAGATCGCGCCGTCCACCTCGTGCCTGAGCCGCTCCCGGCTGCGCACCAGGGAGGCGGCGAGCAGCTGGGCCTTGCTGTCGAAGTGCCGGTACACGCTCGGGCCGGAGATGCCGACGGCGGCGCCGAGTTGATCGGTGCTGACGTTGTCGAAGCCGCGCTGGTGGAACAGCCGGACGGCGGCGGCGAGCAGCTCCTCGCGGCGGGCCTGCGGTCTCGGCTGCTCAGGTGGCTGCGCCTGCGCCCGCCCCTGGGCCCGCTCCTGGCTCCGCTCCTGGGTCCGCTGCGACGCGGGGGCGGTGTCGTCGGCGCTTTCGGCGGTGCCGTTCAGGGGGACCGCGAGGACGGCCGCGACCAGTTCGCGCAGCAGCGCCTCGGCCCGGCGGGGCTGCGGGGCGGCCGACTGGTAGGACAGCCCGGCGCAGCCGGAGAGCGCCGACCAGCAGAGCAACTCGGCGTCCGGGGCGGAGAGTTCCGGCCGCTCGGCGCGCAGTACGGCGGCCATCAGGGCGACGTCCGCGCGGAGTTCGCGGCGCAGTCCGGCCCGGCGGGCCGGCGGCAGCAGTCGGGCGTCGCGCTGCACCAGGGTGCCGAGCGGGCGGTGGCCGACCGCCACCGCGGCCAGCGCGGCGCCGAGTTCGGCGGTGCTGCCGGCCGCGCGCAGGCCGTCGGCGAGCGCGTCCAGGCCCAACCGGACGGCGCGGTCCAGCAGTTCGGGCTTGCCGCGGAAGTGCCGGTAGAGCGCGGGCGCGGTGATGCCCACCCCGGCCGCGACCTCGGTCATCGAGACCTGGTGGTAGCCGCTGCGGTGGAAGCGGTCGGCGGCCACGGCGAGGATCTGGGCGCGTCGGCCGGGCGGCCTCCGGACCACCATCGCGCACCTCCCCGCATCCGTTCCCCGCATCCGTCCCGAGCTCCGCCCGAAGGCTAGCAAGGATTCACTTGGCAGCCGCGTCGAGCAGCGTTCCCGGGCCCGCCCCGGGCCCGCCGACGCTGGACAGTCGAGGCTACCCGGGATTAACTTGTCGGGCCACCACCTGGTACGTTCCGCCTCCGCCGGCCCTCCGGCCGGCACCGTCGAAGGGAGCGCCGCCGTGCGCCGCACCGTGTTCAACGAGGACCACGAGGCCTTCCGGGAGACCATCCGGGACTTCATCGCCAACGAGGTCGTCCCGGTCTACGAGAGCTGGGAGGCCGACGGCCACCCGCCCCGCGACTTCTACCGCCAGCTCGGCGAACTCGGCGTCTACGGCATCGAGGTTCCGGAGGAGTACGGCGGCGCGGGCGAGAGCGGGTTCAAGTACCAGGCGGTGATCGCCGAGGAGACCGCCCGCGCGGGGGTGAGCTTCGGCTCCTCCGGCGTGCACACCGGACTGGTGCTGCCGTACCTGCTGGAGTACGCGAACGAGGAGCAGAAGCGGCGCTGGCTGCCCGGCTTCGTCTCCGGCGACATCATGACCGCGATCGCGATGACCGAACCGGGCGCCGGCTCCGACCTCGCGGGCATCACCACCACCGCCCGGCTCTCCGAGGACGGCACCCACTACGTCCTGAACGGCGCCAAGACCTTCATCACCGGCGGCGTGCTGGCCGACCTGGTCCTGGTGGTCGCCCGCACCGCCCCGTACGACCCGGAGAACCGCCGGGCCGGGCTCTCCATCCTGTGCGTGGACACCACCTCGCCGGGCTACTCGGTCGGGCGCAAGCTGCAGAAGATCGGCCTGCGCACCTCGGACACCGCCGAGTTGGCGTTCGTCGACGTCAAGGTGCCGGTGGAGGACCTGCTCGGCGAAGAGGGCAAGGCCTTCTCGTACCTGACCCACAACCTGGTGCAGGAGCGGCTGGCGATCGCGGTCGGCGCGTACGCGGCGGCCGCGGCGGCAGTGCGGTTCGCGGTGCAGTACGTCAAGGACCGCAAGGTGTTCGGCAAGGCGGTGGCCGAGTTCCAGAACACCAAGTTCACCCTGGCCGACTGCCAGGCCCAGGTGCTGGCGCAGCAGTCGATGGTGGACCAGGCCCTGGAGCTCTACCAGAACGGCGAGTTGAGCGTCGCGGACGCGGCCGCCGTGAAGCTGTTCTGCACCGAGTCGGCCTCCACCGTGATCGACAAGTGCCTCCAGCTGCACGGCGGTTACGGCTACATCCTGGAGTACCCGATCGCCCGGCTCTACACCGACAACCGGGTCTTCCGGATCTACGGCGGCACCAGCGAGGTCATGCGCAGCATCATCGCCAAGTCGCTGGGGCTGTAGCGGCGCCCCAGCCCCCGGAACCGCGGCGGGCCGCACCCCCATGGCGGCCCGCCGTGTCGTACGTTCGCGCGTAGGTTTGCGCGTACGTATGCGCGTCCGCCCCTGCGCCCGTGCTCAGTTGGGCGAGCCGTGCTCCGCGCGCCAGGCCTCCCAGCCGGCCGAGGAAGCCACCTTCGCCTCGTGCAGGGCCCGTTGGGCGAGCGTGCCCGGCGGGGTCTCCATGCTGCGCACCCAGTCGCGGCCCGCGGTGAACAGCGCCGCGCACACCAGCGCCGCCCCGGCCGCGCCGAGCACCGAGCCGATGCCGGTCAGCACCACGCCGCCGGCCAGCAGCGAGCGGTTGACCTGGAGTCCGTTCAAGATCCTCTGGTTGGTCGCCATGCCTCCACGATGCGGGCAGTCGGCGGGGGCTGCACCTCGGGCGGCCCGCTCCGGGGCCCTCCCGGGTGCGCACCGGCGGTGCGTCCGCCAGCCTGGGCACACGGCCTGGGCACCCGGCAGTGGAGGAGGCGGCGCGATGCCCGATCTCGAACGGCTCGCCGTGGAGCACGCCGCCCGGGCGGCCGAGGGTCCGCACGGGCGCAGCGCCCATCTGGTGCTGCACGACGGGGTGCTGCGGCAGACCGTGATCGCCCTGACCGCGGGCACCTCGCTGGACGAGCACACCCCGCCCACCGCGGGAAGCGTCCAGGTGCTGCGCGGCCGGGTCTCGTTGACCATCGCCGGGCGGCGGGTGGAGCTGGCCGCGGGCGAGTTGGCGCCCGTGCCGCAGGAGCGGCACGGGCTGGTGGCCCACGTCGACTCGGTGGTGCTGCTGACCGCCGTCACCGCGTAGCGGGAGTCAGGGCGTGGCGGGTGTCGGAGCGTGGCGGGCGTCAGGGCGTAACGCGCGTCAGGGCGTGGCGCCCGCCCCCAGCACGGTGCCGCTGACCAGCCGGAGCCCGCGCAGGAACTCCTGGCCGGTCGGCGCCAGGTCGGGCGCGGCGAGCCACTGGGCGACGTAGCCGGCCAGCAGGATCTGGTAGAAGGTGCCGCGGGCGAGCTCCTCCTCGTTGTCCGGCACCTCGGGCAGCCCCTGGAACACGGCGGCGAGCCCGAGCCGCCCGTCCTTCTGCGCGTCCTCGAAGGCCTTCGCCAGCTCCGGGTTGTGCCCGGCCTGGGCGAGCGCCTCGAACTGCGCGGCCCAGAGCCCCCGGTGCTCGGCGAAGACGTCCCGCAGGCCGTTCCAGGCGGCGGCGAAGCGCGTCTCCGGGTCGTCGGACACCTGGTTGGCGCCGTACACCACCACCCCCAGGGCCTCACCCATCTCGCCGATCGCCTCGATCATCGCGGCGTTGAGCAGCGCGTCCTTCGAGCCGAAGTGGTAGCCGATCGCGGCCAGGCTGACGCCCGAGGCGCTCGCGATGTCGCGGGCCGTGGTGCGTCCGTAGCCCTTCTCGTACAGGCAGTGCTTGGCGCCGGCCATCAGGTCTTCGCGGTTTCCCATGCCCCGATCCTACGGAACATCTGCACGGATGTCTTGCACGAACGTCTTGCACGGATGTCTTGCACGAGCGATTTACACATCTGTACTAGACAAGCGTCTGAAACGTCCGTACCGTCCTCCCCATGACCGCAACCACCGGCCGCGCAGGCCGTCGCGAATGGACCGGCCTGGCCGTCCTCCTGCTCCCGACCCTGGTCCTCTCCATGGACATGGGCGTGCTGTTCTTCGCCGTCCCGTACATCTCCACCGAGCTGGCCCCCAGCGGCACCCAGCAGCTGTGGATCATGGACATGTACTCGTTCCTGCTGGCCGGACTGCTCATCACGATGGGCGCGCTGGGCGACCGGATCGGCCGCCGCCGGCTGCTGATGATCGGCGCCGCGGGCTTCACCGTCGCCTCGCTGCTGGCCGCCCGGTCCGGCAGCGCCGAACAGCTGATCGCCGCCCGCGCCCTGCTCGGCGTCGCCGGGGCCACCGTGATGCCCTCGACCCTCGCGCTGATCCGCACCATGTTCCACGACCCCAAGCAGCGGCAGGTCGCCCTCGGCGCCTGGGGCGGCGTCCTCACCGCCGGGGCCACCCTCGGCCCGGTCGCCGGCGGGCTGCTGCTCGACCACTACTGGTGGGGCTCGGCCTTCCTGGTCGCCGTCCCGGTGATGGTCCTGGTGCTGCTGACCGCGCCCGTCCTGCTGCCCGAGTACCGCACCACCACCCGCACCGGCCGCTTCGACCTGCCCGGCGCCGTGCTCTCGCTCGCCGCGATCCTCCCCCTGGTCTACGGCGTCAAGACCCTCGCCGTGGACGGCTGGAGCCCGCTCCCCGCCCTCGCCGCCGCGGCCGGGCTGCTGATCGCCGTCGCCTTCGTGCAGCGCCAGCGCACCGCCGCGAACCCGCTGATCGACCTCAGCCTGTTCCGGATCCGCACGTTCAGCGGCGCGATCAGCGTCAACACCCTGGCCATGTTCGCGATGATGGGCTTCGCCCTCTTCACCTCCCAGTACCTCCAGCTGGTCAAGGGCATGAGCCCGTTCACCGCCTCGCTCTGGTCGCTGGTGCCGAGCGTCGGCGTCGGCGCGGCGATCGGGATCAGCTCGGCCCTGGCCGGCAAGGTCCGCCCGGCGGCCCTGATGGGCGGCGGCTTCGTGGTCGGCGCCGGCGGCTTCGCGATGATGACCCAGGTCGGCCCGCACTCCCCGCTGGCACTCATCCTCACCGCGGCGGGCGTGCTGGCCGCGGGCACCGTCGGCACCATGACGATGACCGCCGAGATGGTCGTCTCCGCCGCCCCGGTCGAGCAGGCCGGAGCCGCCTCCGCCACCTCCGAGACCGCCGTCGAACTCGGCAGCTCGCTCGGCATCGCCCTGCTGGGCGCGGCGGGCGCCGCGGTCTACCGCCACCAGCTGGACGGCGCCCTCCCGGCGGGCGTCGACGGCACCGCCGCCGCCACCGCGCAGGACACCCTCGGCGGCGCGGTCTCCGTCGCGGCCCACCTGCCCGGCCGGCTCGGCCCGGACCTGCTGGAGACCGCCCGCGGTGCCTTCACGGACGGCCTGCACGTCGCCGCCGTCGTCGGCCTGGTCTTCGCCCTCGGCGCCGCCGTCCTGGCCCACCGCCTCCTGCGCCACCTGCCCGCCGCCACCCCGGCCCCGACCCGGGCCCCGGAGCAGCCCGTCGCCGCCTGACCCACCGCACGGCCCCGGTCCCCGCGAGTCATCGAGAGCCCCCGCCCTCCCGGGCGGGGGCTCTCCGCCGTCCTCCCCGGGCCCCAGCACGCGCACGAGAAGTCGAACCGGCCGACTTCCCGCGCACCACCCGGCGCCGGGACTCCCCCGACCCCACCGACTCGCCGCACAACCAACGAGCACTGCCGCACACACGCGCGAGAAGTCGGCCCCGTCGACTTCCCGTACAGGGAGAACCGGCAAGGGCGGAGATGCGGCGAGAAGTCGGAGCACAGCGATCGGGAGCGCGCACGAGAAGTCGAACCGGCCGACTTCCCGTGCAGCGCCCAGCGCCGGGATGCCCCCGGCCCAGCCGACTCGCCGCACAACCAACGAGCACTGCCGCACCCCCGGCGACCCTCGGCGCTGACACAAGAAGTCGGCCCCGTCGCCTTCCCGTGCGGGGAGAACCGGCAAGGGCAGAGGTGCAGCAAGGAGTCGGAGCGCGGCGGTCGGAAGCGCGCACGAGAAGTCGAACCGGCCGACTTCCCGCGCACCGCCCGGCGCCGGGACTCCCCCGACCCAGCCGACTCGCCGCACAACCAACGAGCACTGCCGCACCCCCGGCGACCCTCGGCGCTGACACAAGAAGTCGGCCCCGTCGACTTCCCGTGCAGGGAGAACCGGCAAGGGCAGAGATGCAGCAGGGAGTAGGAGCGCGGCGGTCGGAAGCGCGCACGAGAAGTCGAACCGGCCGACTTCCCGCGCACCGCCCGGCGCCGGGACTCCCCCGGCGCGAACCGGAACCCCGACCCCACCGACTCGCCGCACAACCAACGAGCACTGCCGCACGCTCCGGCAACCCTCGGCGCCGACACAGGAAGTCGGCCCCGTCGACTTCCCGTGCAGGGAGAACCGGCAAGGGCAGAGATGCAGCAAGGAGTAGGAGCGCGGCGGTCGGAAGCGCGCACGAGAAGTCGAACCGGCCGACTTCCTGTGCAGGGAGGACTGGCGAGGGCGGTACTGCGGGGGCATGACGACTGGGCGCGCGAGAAGTCGGCCCCGTCGACTTCTCGTGCGTCGCCTGCGGTGGGGAGGGGTTGGCGGGGTCGCGGGGGCGGGGCACGAGAAGTCGGACCAGCCGACTTTCTGTGCAGGGAGAACTGGCGAGGGCGGTGCTGCGGGGGCGTGACGACTGGGAGCGCGCACGAGAGGTCGACCCCGTCGACTTTTCGTGCGTCGCCTGCGGTGGGAAGGGGTTCGCGGGGGCGGGGCGGAGGGGGTGGGTGGTCCGGTTTCTCGTGCTGGGGGGGTGAGGAGGGGCAGGGCCGTGTCAGGGTGAGGGGCATGGGGACTGGACACGGGCGGGTGCGCGGGAGTTACGACGTGGTGGCGGAGGAGTACCTGGGGCGGATCGGGGGCGAGTTGGCGCACAAGGTGGTGGACCGGGCGCTGCTGGGGGCCGTCGTGGAGGAGGCGGCCGGCGGGGTGGTGGCGGACCTGGGGTGCGGGCCGGGGCACGTGGCGGGGTGGCTGACCGGGCAGGGCGCGCGGGTGGTCGGGATCGACCTGTCGCCGCGGATGGTCGAGCTGGCCGCGCGCGAGCACCCGCGGGCCGAGTTCCGTACCGGGGACCTGCTGGCGCTGCCCGCCGCCGACGGCGAGTTCGCGGCGGCCGTGGCCCTGTACTCGGTGATCCACCTGGAGCCGGACGAGCTGCTGCCCGCGTTCGCCGAGATGCTGCGGGTGCTGCGGCCCGGCGGGCTGCTGCTGGTCTCCTTCCACCTGGGCGAGGAGGTGCGGCACCTGGCGGAGTGGTGGGGCCATGACGTCGACGTGGACTTCCACTTCCTGCGGACCGACGCCGTCGCCGCCCGCCTCACCGAGGCCGGGTTCGCCGTCGAGGCCCGGCTGGAGCGGGACGGCCTGCCCGAGGAGGCCGACACCCGGCGCGGCTACCTGCTGGCGCGGCGGCCGCAGTGATCGCGGTGATCGCGGTGACCGCAGCGGCCGTCCACCCCGGGGTGGACGCGGCGGCATCCACCCCCGGGTCCGTGTCCCGGCGGCGCGGCCGGGGGACCGTGGAGGGGTAGTCCGCGACCGTCAGGAGCTCCCCATGTCCCTGCCGTCCCTCCTCTCCCTGCTCGGCGTCCTCTGCTGGGTCGGCTACGAGCTGCTGCTGCGCCGCCGCGAGGACAGCGCGGCCGGCAGCTGGCGCGCCGACGACCGCGACCGCGGTTCGACCCGGCTGCTGCTCACCTGCTACGTCGCGTCCGTCCTGGTGGTGGTGCTGTTCGAACGCGCCGGCGTCGGCATGCTGCCCACCGGGCCGCGCTGGTCCGGGGTCGCGCTGGTCGTCGCCGGGCTGGGCCTGCGCGGCTGGGGCATGCGCACCCTGGGCCGCTACTACACCCGCACCCTGCGGACGGTGGACACCCAGCAGGTGGTCCGCAGCGGCCCGTACCGGCTGATCCGCCACCCGGGTTACGCGGGCAGCCTGCTGGTCTGGTCCGGCTACGCACTCGGCACCGGCAGCTGGGCGGCGGCACTGCTGGTCACTGTCCTGCTGCTCGGCGCGTACGGCTGGCGGATCGCCGCCGAGGAGCGGCTGCTGCTCGGCGCGTTCGGCCCGGCGTACGCCGACTACCAGCGGGTTTCCAAGCGGCTGGTGCCATTCGTCTACTGATGGCTCGGCGGCGGGATCGTCGGTGATCCGTTCGGGCGGCACCTGGTTTTCGGCCAGCGTTTCCCGTCCGGTGTATCCGTTCGGCCTGAGGGCCAGGCATACTGGCCAGCAGGGCCTAGCGCCCTCCGTGACTCTAGACAAGAAGGGACCGGTGGCCAGGGATGCTGCGGAACGGTCTTGAGCCCTGGCACATCTTGGTGGTGCTGGCGGTCGTAGTCCTGCTGTTCGGATCGAAGAAGCTGCCGGAGATGGCCCGTGGCCTCGGCAAGTCGATGCGCATCCTGAAGGCGGAGACCAAGGCGATGCGCGAGGACGGCGGCGAGCAGGCGGACGCCGGCACCGCGCAGAGCACGGCCGCCCCCCAGCAGGCCGCCGACCGCCCGGCCGTCACGCCGACCAACGTGACGAAGAGTGCCGAGGCGAAGCGCCCCGAGACGACCGCCTGAGTCGTCGTACGAGGTTCTGGTCGAGCCCCCCGGTGGATTCCACCGGGGGGCTCGATGCTGTCCCGGGCCGCCTCGCCCCGGCCGGAGTAGCCGGGCGGGCGGAGCGGGCCCGGGTGGACCAGGCTGGGCGGGATGTCCGAGATCCCTCCTCTCCCGTCGGCCGACCTCCGGGCCGTGGCGTGGCTGCTGGGCGCGTTCACGCTGCTGATGGTCGGGTACTTCACGCTGCCGCTGGAGTGGTTCGGCGACCGTCGGCCGCTCCTGAGCTGGACGGTCTTCGTGGCGGCACTGGGCGGGTTGAGCTGGCTGATGCTGGCGAAGATCGTCGGGGTGCTCAAGGGGACGGCGAAGCAGCCGGTGGCCTGGCTGGCCTTCCTCATCTTCCTGGCGATGATCATCTTCTCGGCGACGTACTACGCGCTGGGCGCGCACAAGGCCGAGTTCGCGGGGCTGGAGACGCGGCTGGACGCGCTGTACTTCACGGTCGTGACGATGGCGACGGTGGGATACGGCGACATCACCCCCGCGGGGCAGACGGCGCGGCTCGTGGTGGTGCTGCAGATCGGGTACAACTTCGTGTTCCTCGCGGCGGCGGCCGGGACGGCGTCGCGGACGATCCGCGGGAACATGGAACGGCGGATCCGGCGCAGAGGGTGAGAACCGCTGCGGTCCCGCCGGTCCGTCAGTCGTCCTCGTGAGGCTCGGGCGGGGTCGCGCGGAGTGCGGTGACGACACCCAGGGCGACGGTCGCGAGCGCGAGCGCGAGGAGGGCGGCGAAGGCCGCGGCGATCAGGAATCGCACGGGGCGCCCCACTGTCGTTCGGCTTCGAGGAGGAGGGACAGGAGGTTCAGCAGCGTCGACGCGGGCGCCGTGTTGAAGCAGACCAGGACACGGCCGTCGAGGGTCCGGTCGGTGTCGATGGAGGGGAAGAGCAGGCCGAACTTACGTCCGCGCTGGAGGAGTTCGGCGATCAGCGTACGGATGTGCTCATCGGTGCAGGCCCGGACCCGGGGATCGGTCGGCAGCAGCGGGCGGCGGGGGAGGGACATCAGGCGACGCCCAGGTCGCACTCGAACCAGATGACCTTGCCGCGCTCCTGCGGGTCGACGCCCCACCGGTGGGTGAGACCGGCGACCAGCTGGAGGCCCCGGCCGGACTCGGCGAGGAGGTCGAGGGGCTGCGGGGCGGGGAGCTGCGGGCTCTCGTCGGCGACGGAGACCCGGAGGGTGTTGTGGAGGAAGAGGATCTCGGTGACCGGTGCGGGGGTGTCGCCGTGCAGCCAGGCGTTCACGAGGAGCTCACCGAGGGCGAGTTCGGCCTCGAAGGTGGCGGAGGGGTGCCAGCCCGCGCGGACCATCACGTTGCGGAGGGACTGGCGGGAGAGGGCGAGGGAGGGCGTGTTGAGGTGACGCATGGGAGAACTCCCGGGCGTGTGTGGGGTGGAGAACCGGCGGACACGTCGCCGTGAACCAGGCCGTGGAAGAAGGCACGGCTGCTCTGCGGTGCTTGCCAACAAGCATTACTGACGATCCGTCGGATCGATGTGACATCGACCATAGCGCAGGAGCTACTTAAGTTTAGGTAGTTTGCTCAGGATTCCCTCTTCAGGGGGACAGATGGCCCCACCACCCGGCCGCGAGTCACACTGGGTCCACATGATGCAGAGAGGACCTCATGCCTGGCCGTCAGAACCCAACCTTTCGACAGCGCCGCCTGGGCGCCGAACTCCGGAAGATGCGCGAGCGAGCCGGCCTCGGAGGCAGCCAGCTCGCCCGCACGCTCGGAGTAAGCGCTGCGCAGGTGACGCAGATGGAGAGCGGCAAGACGAGCGTCAGCATGGACCGGCTCCAAACCATCGCCGCAGCCTGCAATTGCGACAACCAACTGTTCATCGGCACCCTCAGCGGCATCAGCACACGCAAGAAAGGCTGGTGGGAGAGGTACCGCCATCAACTCCCAGACACCTTGCTCGAATCCGCCGAACACGAGGACTTCGCCACCGGCACGATCCGGCATTGGGCGTCCGCAATCATCCCGGGGCTTCTGCAGACCGAGGAGTACGCGCGAGGAGTCTTCAACCGTCACCTCCCTCCAGTTCCGGCTGACGAGCTGAATCTACGAACCAGCTTCCGTCTGGAGCGAAGGGCCAGGTTCCTAGAAGACCCGAGGAAGAAGCTTGAGATCTACATCCACGAGTCCAGCCTGGTCACCCGCTACGGAGGCACCGCTGTTCTGCGGAGCCAACTTCACTCCCTGATCGATGACACTGCCGGAGAGGCTGTCTGCATCCGAGTCATCCCCTTCGCCGCCCACACCTACCCGGGCCCGATCGAGAACTTCGCCTACTCATACGGACAAGTTCCCGAACTCGACACCGTCGAGATGGAGGCATCAACCGGCCCCATCTTCTATGACTCCCTGAACGAGCTTGAGTCCTACCGAAGAGTCCTCGATCGGATCGAGAAATCATCCCTCGACGCCGATGAATCCCGAGACCTGATCCATCACACGGCCAAGACCCTGAAAGGCTGAAATGCCCCAGAATCAATGGCAGAAGTCGTCCTACAGCAGCTCCGGCGACAACTGCGTGGAGGTCCGCAGGGCCGACGAGCTGATCGAACTCCGCGAGTCAGACGAGGGCCACCTCATCCTCCGCACCAACCCCGCCGCCCTCGCGGCCCTCCTCGACGGGCTCAAGGCGGGCGAGTTCGACCACCACGCCTAGCCACACTCGACGGCCCCTCGCGCTCGTCCGCGCGAGGGGCCTCACAACCGCCTCACCGCAGCGAGTCGAGCCAATCGACGAGGCGGGCGCCCTGGCTGGTCATGATGTCCGGGTCGCGCAGGGCGTTGGCCAGGAGCGACATGCCCTGGTAGCCGGCGACGAGAGTGACGGCGAGGCCGTCCGGGTCGGGCAGGCCCAGGACGCGGAACTGGTACCCGACCCAATCCAGCAGCAGCTGGATCACTGCACCGGCCTCCGCGTCCAGGATCCCGTCCGTGCGCTTGTCGAGCTCGACGGCCAGGGTGCCGGTGGGGCAGCCGTAGCGGGCGGCGATCTCGCGCTGACCGACCCAGGCCTCGATCAGCCCCTTGAGGCGGTCCATCGGATCGGGCAACCGATCGAGCCGGCCGGTGAGTTCATCGAGGTACGCACTGTGCTCGGACAGTGCGGCCCGGACCAGTTCGTCCTTGGTCTTGAAGTAGTAGTAGACGTTCCCGACCGGAACGTCGGCCACGCGCGCGATGTCGGCGAGGGTGGTCCGTTCGACGCCCTGCTCGTGCAGGACCCGGGCCGCCGCAGCCGTGAGCCGGCGGCGCTTGTCGGCCGCGCGTACCGCCCTGGGCTTCACTGAGTCAGTCACCCAACCAACTATAGACAGAGCCCCGGAGGCCGGTGCTATGGTCTTCCAAGTCAGCCAACTAACTCATATGGAGGTTTTGCCATGATCGTCGTAACGGGCGCCACCGGCAACATCGGACGCACCCTGGTGCCCCTGCTGGCCACAGAAGGCGAGCAGGTCACGGCCGTCTCACGGCAGCCGCAGCCCGCCGGACTTCCGGCCGGCGTCCGGCACGCTCAGGCCGACGTCGGCAACGCCGCGAGCATGCGGCCCGTCCTCAACGGCGCCGACGCCCTCCTCATCCTGCTGGGCGGCGAGCTCAACGGCCACGGCGAGAACCCGGAAGCCCTGCTGGAAACCGCCGAGGCCGCCGGGGTGAGCCGGATCGTCCTGGTCTCCTCCCAGATCAACGCCACCCGCCCCGAAGCCCCCTCCCACACCCGCCTGCGCCAATTCGAGGCCGCCGTACGCGAGTCCGGGCCCGACTTCACGATCCTCCGCCCCGGCGGCTTCGCCTCCAACGCCTTCGCCTGGGCCGAGTCCGTCCGCACCCGGCGCACCGTCCTCGCCCCGTTCGCCGACGTGGCCCTGCCCGTCGTCGACCCGGCGGACATCGCCGAGGTCGCCGCCGCCGCACTCCGCGAGAACGGCCACGCGGGCCGCACCTACGAGCTCACCGGCCCCGAGGCCATCAGCCCCCGCCGCCAGGCCGCGGTGATCTCCGAGGCCCTCGGCGAGGAGCTCGCCTTCGTGGAGCTCTCCCGCGAGGAGGCCCACGCCCACATGGCGCAGTTCATGCCGCAGGAGGTCATCAGCGGCACCCTGGACATCCTCGGCCTCCCGCTCCCCGCCGAGCAGACGATCAGCCCGGACGTGGAAACCGTCCTCCACCGCCCCGCCCGACCCTTCGGCGAGTGGGTCACCCGCAACCTCCCGGCCTTCCGGTAGGACCCCGCTCCGGGCGCCGCGCCCGGAACCAGGCCGACAGCGGCAGAGGCCGACTCCGCGTCAGCCGGCGAACGCCGCGTGGACGTCCTCCTCCGCGAGGTCGGGGTCCATCAGAGACGGGCCCCGGTACTCCGGCGGGCCGGACGGGCCGGTCACGGCATAGGGGCGCTACGACCGTATCCACAGGAAGCCGACGTTGCCGACGAAGCGGCCGTACGACGGCTCGCCCAGCACGCCGGCCTCGGTCAGGTCGGCCGGCAACTACGCGTACTGGTCCATTGATTGGCACTCACTTCTTCTTCTCGCCCGGGCCGGCCGGCGGAACCTTCTCTCCAGCGCCTCCAGGTGGAGGGCTACCCCTCCGCACCTCGCCGCGCTCGTACCCGACCTGCTCAACACGGCGCCGGGGCGGAACGACGGAATCACTGCGCGAGTCCTCGAAGCCACAGGGCGAACACCGCCGGCCCGGGCGCCTCCCGCTGGTCGGCCGCGCCGTAGGGAGATGTCCCACAGGGTTGTCCACAGGCTGTGGACAACCCTGTGGTCAACCGTGGGTGGTGTCGATGACGCAGAAGCGGTTGCCCTCGGGATCGGCGAGGACGACGAAGTCCGGGTCGTCGGGGTAGAGGTCCCAGTCGACCTCCTGGGCGCCGAGGGCGATCAGGCGGCGGACCTCGGCGGCCTGGTCTGCGGCGTTTCCCGCGTACAGGTCGAGGTGGACGCGGGGGTGGGCCTGGACGGGGGACTCGGAGATGCCCAGGGCGAGTTGGACACCGGTGCCGCCGTCGGCGGGGAGCAGCACCGTCCAGTCGTCCTCGACCAGGCCGTCCCTCGGGACGTAGTCGAGCGCGGCCGTCCAGAAGGCGACCGCGCGGGACATGTCGGCGACACCGAGGACGAGGGATCCGATCGTCAGCACCGCGCCATTATGACGCGGCCTCAGCCTTACTCCGGCGCGCGTAGGCCCGGGCCGCGCGGACGCGGTCGCCGCAGCGGGTCGAGCACCAGTGGCGGGCGGCGTGGGTGCGGACCAGGAAGCGGATGCAGGGGCTCGCGGTGCAGGCGGCGAGGCGGGCAGCGTCCGGGCCGGTGAGCAGTTCCGCCGCGTCGGCGGCGATGACGGCCATGGCGTGCACGGCGACCTGGTCGGCCGGGTGGGCCGGGGCGCGGTACGGGCCGTCCGGCTCGTCCCAGCGCAGCAGGGCGGCGGCGGAGGTGGCGGTGAGCGCGGCGTTGAGCGCGTCCACGGCCTCGGCCGGCGGCACCGCGCCGTCGACCCGGGCGGCGAGCAACACCCGCAGCCGGGACCGGAGTTCGCGCAGCCGTCCGGTGCAGTACTCGTAGACCTCCGCCCCCTCGGGGGCGAGGCCCCGGTCGACCAGCCAGCGGGTGGCGTCGGCGGGGGTGGCCAGCAGGTCGAGGCGGCCGGCGGTGAGCGCGAGGTCGCTGTTGGCGAAGTCGAGGGCGACGTGCTGCTCCGAGCCCGGTGCGGGCGGCGGGGCGGTGAGGGTGGCATTCACGATTCTCATGGTAAACCTTGCGCTCTTCCGTGATGGAGGGTTAGGTTTCATCACGTCAAACGATGACTTTCTCCGTGAGGTGAACCAGCATGTCGAACATCCGCGTCTTCGGCGGCCCGACCGCCCTCATCGAATTCGGCGGCCTCCGCTTCCTCACCGACCCGACCTTCGACGAGCCCGGCGACTACCCGCGCGGCGGCGGCCGCGCCCTCACCAAGACCGCGCCCTCCCCCATCACCCCCGCCGACCTCGGCCCGGTCGACGCCGTCCTGCTCTCCCACGACGAGCACCCGGACAACCTGGACACCTCGGGCCGCGCCCTGCTGCCGACCGTCCCGCTCGTCCTCACCACCACCGGCGGCGCCGAGCGACTCGGCGGCACCGCGCGCGGGCTCGCCCCCTGGGAGTCCGTGGAACTGGCCCGCCCGGACGGCGGCAGCGTCACCGTCACCGCCGCACCCGCGCTGCACGGGCCCGAAGGCGCCGAGGCGGTGCTCGGCCAGGTGATCGGGTTCGTGCTGACCGCGCCCGACCTGCCGAGCGTCTACGTCAGCGGCGACAACGCCTCGCTGCCGCTGGTCGAGGAGATCGCCGAGCGGTTCGGCCCGGTGGACACCGCCGTCCTGTTCGCCGGCGCCGCCCGCCCCGGCCCCTTCGACGGCGCGCTGCTCACCCTGGACAGCGCCCAGGCCGCCGAGGCCGCCGCCCTGCTGGGCGCGCGGCGCGTGGTGCCGGCGCACTTCGACAGCTGGGCACACTTCACCGAGGGCCGTACGGCGCTGGAGGCGGCCTTCGCGGCGGCCGGGCTGAGCGACCGGCTGCAGTTCGCCTGACCGGGGCCGAGTGCCTCAGTCGTCCTGGAAGTTGCCCGCCGACGTGTGGAGAGTCGCGTACAGCGCGGACAGGCGGGCGTTCCAGTTGGCGTAGGTGGGGCCGTCGATCGCGTGCTTCTTGCCCAGGTCCTTGATCGTCTTCTGGGCGGCCCGGAGCTCCTGGGCGGCGGCGTCGGGGTTGCCCTCGTTCAGCCGGGAGGCGGTCTCGTCGAGGATCTGCAGCAGCTCCGTCTGCTTGTCGCGCTCCTTGCCGACCTGCGCCTGCGCCACGGCCTGCCGGAAGGACTGGAGTTGGAGCTCCGCGGGCTGGTTGCGCGGGACGGACTGGGTGGGCACGGGGGCGGTCGGCGTGGCGGCCGGGGTGGTGGGGGCGGCGGCAGCGGAGGTCGGGGCCGTCGTCGGAGTGGTGGCCACGGACTTGGTCGCCGCCGGGGGCTTGGCGGCGGCGTTGCCGGCCGGCTCGTCGGCGGCGGTCAGCACCACGGCGATGACCCCGGCGAGGCCGGCTATGCCCAGCGCTCCGAGGACCAGGGGCTTGTTGCGCCGGCTCACCGTGGGGGCGGGCATGGGGAGCCGTCCGGCCGGGTGCGCCGCGGGCGGCATCGCCGGGAGCGGCGCCATCACCGAGGTCGCGGCCGGGACGGGGTGGTGCGGGACACCGTGCGGGGCCTGGGGCGGGAGCAGGGTGGTGTGCTGCTGGTTCGGGTGCACCGGCGCCATCGGCCCCATCGGCGCCATCGACCCCATCGACCCCACCGGCGGCAGCAGTTGCGTGGGAGCGGCGGTCGCGAGCAGCTCGGCGGTCGGATCGCCGACGGCCAGGCCCGGTACGGTGCCGAGGAGTTCGGCCCGCGCCGCGGCCGCGTCGGCCGGGCGGTGGGCCGGGTTCTTGGCCAGCAGGCGCAGCGCCACCGCGTCCAGGGCCGGCGGCAGGCCCGGGCGGCGCGCGGACGGGGGCAGGGGCTGCTCGCTGACGTGCTTGAAGGCGATCGCCACCGGGGTCTCGGCGGTGAACGGGGTCACGCCGGTGAGCATCTCGGTCAGCACGCAGCCGACCGCGTACAGGTCGGTGCGGCCGTCCAGGGCGGAGGCGGTGGCCTGCTCGGGCGAGAGGTAGGCGGCCGTACCGAGCACGCTCGCGGTCTGGGTCAGGTTGCTGGACGAACCGGCCCGGGCGATGCCGAAGTCCACCACCTTCACGCCGCCGTCGTCGGTGATCATGATGTTGCCGGGCTTGATGTCCCGGTGCACCAGGCCCGCCGCGTGCGCGACCGACAGCGCCTCGCAGACCGCCGCCGCGATGCCGACCGCGCGCTCCACCGGCAACTGCGGCTGCTGGACCAGGACGGCGGCGAGCGAGCGGCCGTTCACCAGCTCCATGACGATGAACGGGGTGCCCTCGTCCACGCCCGAGTCGAAGACCATCACGATCCTCGGGTGCACCAGCATCGCGGCGTGCTGCGCCTCGCGGCTGAAACGCTCGGCGAAACGGGGGTCGTCGGCGAGGCCGCCGTTGAGGACCTTGACGGCCACCTGGCGGCCCAGGACCCGGTCGAGGCCTCGCCAGACCGTGGCCATGCCTCCGACGCCGAGTATCTCGACGAGTTCGTAACGCCCGTTCAGCGCGCGTCCGATCACCTGGGACTCCCCTCACGTGCGGCCTCCGGGGTCCCGAGCGGCCTCGTGCACCTGTGCACGATAGCCGCCCCGGGCCCGGGGCCTGAGGGGGTGGCGGCCGGGGGACCGGGCAGCGGTCCCCCGACCGCCGGTCGTGGGGTGGGGGCCCCCCCCACGGCGGGGGGGGGGGGCCCCCCGTGCGGACCCGCCCGGGCCGCGGC
>NZ_JBHWIV010000078.1:0-41210 GCF_042731675.1 Kitasatospora sp. NPDC059827
TGGCACGCTGTTGAGTTCTCAAGGAACGGACGCTTCCTTCGGACCGCCTTCCAGCGGGCCCTCCGGGCGCTTCGTTCTTTCGTGTTTCAAGCTTATCAGATGTTTTCCGCTCCGCTTTCCGGGGCTTCGTCATCCAACTCGCTGGTGTCTTCTGCGGCTTGACGCCCCGTCCGACGTTTCAAACTCTAGCCGACCCCCGCTCCGAAAAGCGAATCCAGCCGCAATCCGATAAAACGCACATGCCACATAAGCACCGAGCCGAGACGCAAAGAAGCGAAACGGCAGGCGCGGACCTGACGCGGTGTTTCAAGGGATTGGCCGCCCCGGGACCGTCCGCGCCGATGCGTGTCCGGTGCTCCCTGCCGAGCGACTGGGAGACAGTACCCCCGTCCGGCCCCCGGGACAAACTCGGCTCGTCAGGCCCGGCCACCCGCCCGGCCGACCACCCGGGCCGGGCTGGGCCGGGCTGGGCCGACCAGGGGAATCCGGGGACCGCCGCCGCTTCGTGGCCCGTCGCCCAGGGCCTCGGCCGCTAGCTTTGTCGACGCTTGGTCAACTCCCCTCAGACACCCCAGGGACCAGCCATGTCCAAAGCCCTTCGGCGCACCTTCGTCGCCACCACCTCCCTGCTGGCGCTGCTCTGCAGCGCTTCGCCCGCCCTCCCCGCCCAGGGCGCCTTCCTGGCCCCGATCGCCGAGCACCACCACGACAGCTCACTCATGTACGGCACCAGCAGTAACTGGTCCGGCTACGCGGCCACCGGCGGCAAGTTCACCAGCGTCAGCGCCGAGTGGGTCCAGCCGACCGTCACCTGTACCGACACCACCAGCTATTCCGCCTTCTGGATCGGTCTCGACGGCGACGGCAGCAAGACGGTCGAACAGATCGGCACCGAGGCGGACTGCTCGCGTGGCACACCGGTCTACGGGTCCTGGTACGAGATGTACCCGGCCTACCCGGCCTATTTCAACAATGCCGTGCGCCCCGGCGACCACTTCACCGCGAGCGTCACCACGACCGGCAACGGTGTCTTCAACCTCACCCTCCGCAATGTGACGAGGAACTGGAGCCGCAGCATCGCCAAGTCGTTGAAGACCGCGACCCTGGCCTCCGCCGAGGTGATCGCCGAGGCCCCGTCGAGCGCGTCCGGTGTCCTTCCGCTGGCCGACTTCGGCACCGTCGGATTCACCAACGCCAAGGTGAACGGGAAGAACCTCGGCGCCTCGAACCCGTCGGTCATCGACATGGCCACGAAGGGCGGCGTCACCAAGGCGACCACCTCGGAGATCACCGACGGCACCAACTTCTCGGTGACCTGGCACCACAGCTGACCGCCTCCCGTCGGGGCCTGGCGGCAACGGCCGTCAGGCCCCGACGGTCAGTCGGCGCCCCTCGTCCAGGAAGTCCAGCAGCCCGCCGGCGCCACCGAGCCCGTGGACCGTCCGGGCGGCGCCGAACGGCGCGTTCCAGAACTCCCCCTGCCGCCGCTCGTGCGGGCCGACGTAGGCGTACGGCTCCGCGAGGAACGCGTCCCCGGGCGAGAGGCCGTAGTTCACCGCGTCGACGGTGATCCCCAGGTCGAAGTGCTCGGGCCAGATGACCGGCTCCTCCGTGGGGAACAGCTCCCGCAGCGCCGCCTCGCCGAGCGCGAAGCAGTGCGCGAGCCACCGGGCCGCGGCCGGGTCCACCTCGATCGGCCGGTCGGCTGCGACTCCCGGACCGTCCCGGTACACGCCCTCGGGGGCGCCGACGCCGAGCCCGAGGGCCGCGCCGAGCGCGACGCAGCTGGTCCGTTCGAGCGACACCGCCCGCCCGCGCCCCACCAGCTCCGCACCCACCACGCGCAGCCCCGGCTCGGCCACCGTCCCGAACCCGCCCGGGCAGGCCCGCAGCCGGATCGTCCCGCTCGCCCGGTACTGCGGCCCGGCCAGCACCAGCTCGGCCACCGCGTGCAGGGAGCGGCGGGTCCGTACGAGCGTCTCGGCGTCCATGGAGGCATGGTCTCCCGGGAAGCGGGTCCGCGCACGCTCCTCAGTGTCCCGACCACCACCCCCGACCACCACGCGACCCCCACCCCCGACCGCCGCCCCGGGCGCGGACGGCGAGGTCCACCGGGAGGTCCGCCACACGGTGCGGAGTTCTCATCGAACTACCTCTTGAAAGTGGGGGGTTGGTGAGGGAATCATGACAGCCCTCACACAACCGGGGAGTTGAGACCTCATGGGCGCCGTGGCGGCCGGCACCGGAACGGCACGGCGGACGGCGGCGGCGAGTCGCCGTCAGCTGGCGGTCCTCCTGACCGCCAAGACGATCTCGGACGTCGGCTACGCGCTCGACTTCATCTGCCTGTCCGTCTTCGTCTGGGAGCTCGACCACTCGGCCCTGGACACCGGGCTGGTCAGCGTGGCGCTGTACGCGGGCGCGATCGCGGGCGGGCGGCTCGGGCACCGCTACGGGGACCGCTGGGACCGCCGCCGGGTGATGATCGGCGCCGACCTCGCCCGGTCGCTCATGCTGGCGCTGCTGGCGGTGCTGCCGGCGGGCGCGCAGAACTGGTGGCTGTACCCGGCGGTCATGGTGATCGGCAGCGGGCGGTCGGTCTTCGAGGCCACGCTGTCCGCCGCCACGCCCGTGCTGGCCGGGCCGCGCACCCCGTCGGTGAACAGCGCGCTGGCCGGGCTCAAAGGGGTGGCCTTCATGGTCGGCATGGGCCTCGCCACCGTCCTGGTCCCCCTGGCCGGGTACCGCTGGGTGTTCGGGCTGGACGCGGCCAGCTACGCGCTCTCGGCCGCGGTGCTGCTCGCGCTGCGCCTGCGGATGAGGGAGCCGGACGGCCCTGCCGCCGGAGCCCGGGAGCGCGCCGGCGCCTGGCCGTTGCTGGTCGCCGCGGGCCTGGCCGGCCTGGTCGCGCTGCGCGGACTGGACGCCTTCGGCAGCGCCTCCCAGCACGTCGGACTGCCGCTGCTGGGCAGCGAACTGCGCCCGGACGAGCCCGCCGTGGTCTCCGGCGCGGTGTGGGGCAGTTGGGCGGCCGGGCTGCTGCTGGCCAGCTTCGTGCTGCGGCCCCTGGCCAAGCGCATCGTCGACCGCGCACCGGCCCCGGTGTACTGCGTGGCCACGATGGTGATGTCGCTGGGCTTCATCGGTGTGTTCTGGCTCGACGGCTGGTGGCCGCGGCTGCTGGCGGCGGCCGGGGCCGGTCTGGGCGACGCGCTGAGCGAGATCACCTACAAGCAGTCCCTCCAGCAGCTGCCCGACGGGCGCAGGGGGCGGGCGTTCGGGCTGTCCCAGATCACGGTCAACGCGGGCTTCATGTCCGGTCTGCTCGTCACGAGCCTGGTGCTGCAGCCGGCCTGGGTGGCGCAGTGGGTGCTGCTGCTGCACGGCGTGCCGCTGCTGGTGGCCGGCTGGATGGCGGTCACCGCGACGCGGGCCGTCCGCTCGGCCGGGGCGCTCTCGTGAGCGGGCCCCGCAGACCGGTCGGCACCGCCAACGGTGAGATCTACCTGGACTACGCCGGGCTCGGCCGGCTCCGGCCCGCCGCCGTCGCCGCGATGCGCACCGCCGTGGACGAGGTGCTCCCGTACGGCAGCGCCAGGGTCGGGCCCCTGTTCGGCGCGCGGAACGCCGCCCGGCGGTCCGTCGCCCGGCTGCTCGGCTGCACGCCCGACGAGGTCGCCTTCGTCCCCAACACCTCGACCGGCATCCACCTGGTGGCCGACGGCCTGGACTGGCGCCCGGGCGACCAGGTCGTGCTGTTCGACCGGGACTTCCCGGCCAACGTCCGGCCCTGGCTGCGGCTGCGCCGCTTCGGGGTCGAGCCGGTCTGGGTGCCGATGCGGGACGGCGGTCACCGGATCGAGGACGTGGCGGCGGCCGTCGGGCCGGCCACCCGTCTCGTGGCGGTGAGCCACGTCAACTTCGCGACCGGCTTCCGCTGCGACCTCGACCGGATCTGCGCGCTGGCCGCCGAGGTCGGGGCGCTGGTCTGCGTGGACGCCGTGCAGAGCTTCGGCGCGCTGCCGCTGTCGGTGGCCGACACCCCGGTGGACTTCCTGGCCGCGGGCGCGCACAAGTGGCTGTGCGGGCCGCCGGGCACCGGGGTGTTCTACTGCCGGGCCGACCGGCTGGAGCTGCTGCGCACCACGCCCACCGGCTGGTTCGGCCACCAGGGCGCCGCGGAGGTGTCCAAGGGGCCGGGGCACCTGCGCTACGACCTGCCCGAACGGGCCGGGGCGGCCAGGGTCGAGGGCGGGATGTACGACCTGGTCGGCATGGCCGGGCTCGCCGCCGCGCTGGCCGAGCTGGAGGAGACCGGCATCACTGCGGTCACCGGGCGGGTGCGCACCCTGGCCGACCGGCTGCGCGCCGGGATCGGCGAGCTCGGCTACGACCTGGCGCTCCCCCCGGACGGCACCGGGCACTCGGGCGTCGTGAGTTTCACCGGCCACCGGACGGAAGGGGTGGAGATCGTCCGGAAATTGGCGTCGGCCGGAATACACGTTTCCGTTCCGGACGGCTGGGTCCGGGTTTCCCCGCATTTCTGGACGACCGACGGAGAAGTGGCGGAGATCCTCTCCGAGCTTGCCGCGCAGAAGCCTTGACGACGCCGTTCCGGTTCCCGAAGAATATCGCTCAACCGCTTCGCCGGACCGGATATCCGGTCCGGCCCGTGAAAAGAGAGGGGTGGCGAAATGGCTTACGAGACCTGGGAGTCCCTGGAGGACGAGGTCGAGATCAGCACTGGTGCGGCGGACTGCTGGACCTGTCTGATCGACGACGCCGGCGTCTGATCCCGGCGCTCCACGCATGCCCCGCGAGGGAATTCCGGTCCGTCCGGATATTCCGTCGCGGGGCATGTCGCCGATCGCCCGGTGGCCGACTCCAGAAAAGCAGAGGAATGACCGCGTGAACCGTTGGGAATTCAGTCACGGAATCGTCGGGGTCAACGCGCCGAGTTGGCTCACCTTCGAGGTGCACCGCCCGTACTTCGACGGTGCCGAATCACCGGCCACCGCCGTCCAGGCACGGTCGGCGGTGCTGGCCGCCCGGCGTTTCGAGAATCCCGCTCCGGGCGCGCTGCGGTTCGGCATGACGATGCCCGCGAGCTACCGCCGGCTGCTGGTGCAGGAGTCCCGGCTGACCGCCTACCGGGCGGTGCTCCCGACCGACCTGCCCGACGAGCTGGCCTCCCCCGCCTGGCGGCGGATGACCGAGGCGTACCGGCGGCACGCCGAGCTGGACCAGGTGGACCGGTCCGGGCTCGCGCACTGGCTGGTCGCGGTCTGCCTCCCCGCCGCGGTCCTGGAGGTCGTCCCGGAGGACCTCGACCCGGCGGCCTGCCGCCACCAGGTGACGGCGGGCGTCCAGGCCGCCCGCGCGGCCGCCCTGTTCGGCTCCGAGGGCCTCTCCGAGCGGACCACCGCGGCCTACCGGGTGCTGGCCGAGAACCCCGCGCCCACGGTCGCCCACGTCCAGGCGGTGGCCGCCTGGGGCTACCTGCTCGCCCGGCACGCCGGGGACGACTCCGCCGCGCCGCTCCTCCTCGACCGTGCCCGGGAGCTGCTCAAGGAGGTCGCGGGCGAGCTCACCCCCTTCACCCACACCGTCCTGACCGCCCGGCTGGCGCTGCGCGAGGTGATGTACGCCGAGCGGCAGCGGGACTTCGGCGGCGCCCGGGCGCTGCTGGCCGACGTCCGGGCGGGCGTCGCCGAGCTGACCGCACCCGACCGGGACGACGCACTGGTCCTGCTGGAGACCCGCCGGCGACTGCTCGACCGGCACCTGGAGATCGCGGTGCGGATGGGCGACACCGAGGCCGAGCGCACCGCCGTCGAGGAGGGCCTGGCCCTCGATCCGTGGGACGTCAAGATCCGGATGCAGGCGGCGCAGGCCCACGAGCGCGCCGGCGCGCACGAGCAGGCGCTGGCCGGCTACCTGCACGCCGCCCGGCTCGGCCCGTTCGGCACCGGCTTCGCGCTACTGCGGGCCGCCCACTGCGCCCGCGAACTCGGGGACACCGAGTTCGCACGGGTGCTCAACGAACGGGCCTTCCGCGCCGCACCGCGCGCCGCCGCCACCCGGGACGCGCTGCTGGAGGCCTGCCGCGAGGACGGCGACCGGCCGCTGGAGGAGCTGACCGGACGCGCCGCCACCCGGGACCGGGAGCGGCCGTACACCAACAACTGGCACTACCGGATGTACGCCTCGTACTTCAACCTGGGCGAGTCCGAATCCCCCGGCCTGTACGCCCGACTGCCCAGCCTCGCCTACGAGTTCGCCGAGCGCGGCGGCGAACGGGCCGAGGTCAACTGGCAGCGCCTCATGCCGCCGGCCTTCCGGGGCAACCTGATCCGTGAGTCCGGGCTGACCGAGTTCGCGGTCGACCACCCGGCCGATCTGCCCGAGCACCTGCGCACACCGCGCTGGAACCGGCTGTGCGAATGGCTGGAGGACTTCGACCGCTGCGACCCCGAGCGGCGCCGGCAGGTCGCCATGGTGCTGTACCGGCTCGGGTTCACCAAGCTCGTCCTGGAGCTGATCCCGCCCGTACCGGTCGACCGGCTCCGGACCCCCGCCGAGCTGCGCCTGCACCACTGGCGCGACCTGGTGCGGTACGTCGCCTCGGTCGGCACCGAGGTGGCCACGCCGGAGACCTCCTTCGCCATCGCCGGACACCCGGCCTGCCCGACCCACCTGCGGTTCGTCATCGCCGTGGTGGCGGTGGTGTTCCACGCCCGCGAGACGCGTTCGCAGGAGGAGGCGGCGCGCTGGCGGGAGATCGGCGCCCGCGCCCTGGAGGAGCTGCTGGCGGACCCGGACCGCTCGGCGTTCGAGAAGACGATGATGGAGAGCCGGTTCTACCGCAGCGTCAGCTTCGTCCCGTTCATGGCCGGGGACCGCGCCTGGCTGGCCCGCGACATGGACCGCGCCGAGGAGCTGGCCCGGGCGGTGCCCGCCGAGGGGCCGTACCAGGAGTTCCTCAAGCGGGAGAACCTGCGGGCCTGCGTGGAGAGCCGCTCCAAGGAGTGCTACGCGTTCGGCGAGGACGACCGCGGTGACCTCCTGGTCGCGGAGGCGGTGGCCCTGGACCCGTACGAGCCCAAGACCCACATCGAGGTGGCGGAGGGCCTGCTGCGGCGCGACCGCCCCCGGGAGGCGGCCGACAGCTTCCTGCGGACCGCCCGGCTCGGCCCGGTCTCCACCGCGTTCGGCTACGCGGCCGCGGCCGAGTGCTTCCGGCGGGCCGGCCGGCCGGTCCTGGCCGAGGACTGCTACCTCCAGGCCCTCCGGGTGGACCCGTACGCGATCTCCGCGGCGCGCGGCTGGGCGGCCGTCGGCGCGGCCGACGGCATGGCCGAACTGGCCCGCGCCTACCTCGCCGACCTGGAGGCCTGGGGCGCGGCCCGGCGCGCCGCCCGACGGGAGCGGGCGTGAGCGTCACCTGGGAGCTGCGCCCCGAGCCCGGCCCGGGGGCGGAGGCCGTCGTGCGGCCGGTGCGGGTCGGCGAACTGCCCGCCGACCTGCCCGCCGCGTTCCTCACCGGCACCGGGTTCAGCGGCGAGGTGGGCGAGGTGCTGCAACTGCCCGGCACCCCCGTGACCGTGCTGCTCGGGATCGGGCCGCGGGCCCGGACCGACCGGGACGCGATCCGGGCCGCGGCGGCCGGACTGGCCCGAGCCGTCGGCGCCTACCGACGACTGGCCGTCCACCCGCCGGGCCCGGACCTCCGGCCGCTGGTCGAGGGGTACCTGCTCGGCGGGTACCGGTTCACCCGGTACCGGAGCGGCGCGGCCGCGCCGACCGACCAGCTCGTCGAGGTGCTCACCCCCGGGACACCGGACGCCGCCCGCGGCCTGTTCGAGGGCCGCAGGCTGGCCGAAGCCGTGCTCCTGGCCCGGGACCTGGTCAACGAACCGGGCGAGGCCCTCACCCCGACCGTGTTCGCCGACCGCGCGGCCGAGCTCGCCGCGGCGACCGGTCTGGAGTGCGAGGTCTGGGACGGCCGCCGGATCGCCGACGAGCGGCTGGGCGGACTGCTCGGGGTCAGCCGGGGCTCCCTGGAGCCGCCCAGGCTGGTCAAGCTGGGCTACCGGCCGGACGGCCGGGCCGAGGGTACGGCAGGGACCGCACGGATCGCGCTGGTCGGCAAGGGCGTCACCTTCGACGCCGGCGGCCTGTCCCTCAAGCCCAACGCGCAACTGGCCGGGATGAAGGCCGACATGGCCGGGGCGGCCGCCGTCCTCGGGGCGATGTCCGTCCTCGACGCGCTGGACTGCCCCGTCGCCGTGGACGCCTGGCTGCCGCTCACCGAGAACATGCCCAACGCCGACCCGATCCGGGTCGGCGACGTCCTGGTGATGCGCAACGGCACCACCGTCGAGATCTGCCACGCGGACGCCGAGGGACGGCTGATCATGGCCGACGCCCTGGTCCTGGCCGGCGAGACCGGGCCGCAGGCGATCATCGACATCGCCACCCTCACCGACGCCGCCGCGATCGCCCTGGGCCGCCGGGTCGCCGCGCTGATGGGCACCGACGACACCCTGGTGGAGCGCCTGCGCGCGGCCGGCACCCGGGCCGGGGAGCCGCTCTGGCCGCTGCCGCTGCCCGACGCGTACCGGCCCCAACTCCGCTCCCGGATCGCCGACCTGGTCAACTACACCCTCGGCACCCGGCACGGCACCGCACTGCTCGCCGGCCACTTCCTGCGCGAGTTCGTCCCGCCCGGCATCCCCTGGGCCCACCTCGACATCCAGGGCACCGCCCTCGCCGACGGGACCGACGCGGAATGGGTCGCCGGCGCCACCGGCTTCGGCGTCCGCACCCTGGCCGAGTTCCTCACCGGCCACCCCCACCCGCCCGTCTGACCGTCCGCCCTCGCGAAGCGGCCCGGGAGGGGGGCGGGAACGGCGCGCGGCGGCGTGGGGTCGCACGGAGTGGCGTGGATCACGCCGGGATCCGGCCGGAGGGCGAAATGCGGGGGCCGCCGCGGTGGTTGGCACCGGCGATCACCGCTGACCCGGCGCACCCCACCGCTACCCGCGAGGAAACCCCATGACCGTCACCGAGCCCTCCTCCTCCCGCGCGGCCGAGATCCTCTCCCGGCCCGTCACGATCAACGGGCTGACCGTGCCCAACCGCATCGCCATGGCACCGATGACGCGCCAGTTCTCCCCGGGCGGCGTCCCCGGCGAGAACGTGAGCTCCTACTACGCCCGCCGCGCCGCCGCGGGCGTCGGCCTGATCGTCACCGAGGGCACGTACGTCAACCACGAGTCCGCCGGGCAGAGCGACAGCATCCCGCGCTTCCACGGCGAGGAGCAGCTCGCCGGGTGGGCCCGCGTCGCCGCCGAGGTGCACGCGGCGGGCGGCACCATCGTGCCGCAGCTCTGGCACATCGGCATGGTGCGCAAGCAGGGCGAGCCGCCGGTCGCCGACGCCCCGGCCGTCGGCCCCTCCGGCATCCGGCTCGACGGCACCGAGGGCACCGGCCGGGCGATGACCCGGACCGACCTGGACGCCGTCATAGCCGCCTTCGCCGAGGCCGCCGCGGCCGCCGAGCGGATCGGCTTCGACGGCGTCGAGCTGCACGGCGCACACGGCTACCTGCTCGACCAGTTCCTGTGGGCCGGCACCAACCGCCGCACCGACGGCTACGGCGGCGACCCGGTCGCCCGGACGAAGTTCACCGCCGAACTCGTCGCGGCCGTACGCGCCGCCGTCTCCCCCGAGTTCCCGGTGATCTTCCGCTACTCGCAGTGGAAGTCGGAGAACTACGACGCCCGGCTCGCCGAGACCCCGCAGGAGCTGGAGTCGGTCCTCGCCCCGCTCGCCGAGGCCGGCGTGGACGCCTTCCACGCCTCGACCCGCCGCTACTGGGTCCCCGAGTTCGACGGCTCCGACCTCAACCTGGCCGGCTGGACCAAGAAGCTCACCGGCCGCCCCACCATCACCGTGGGCTCCGTCGGCCTGGCCGGCGACGTCATCGCCGCCTTCGCCGGCGAGGGCTCCGACACCCAGGGCATCGACAACCTCCTCGACCGCCTGGAGCGCGACGAGTTCGACCTCGTCGCGATCGGCCGCGCCCTGCTCCAGGACCCGCAGTGGGCCGCCAAGGTCCTCGGCGGACGCTTCTCCGAGCTCCGCCCCTACGACGCCGCCGCCGTCCGCACCCTGAGCTGACCGGCAGCGGCGACACCGGTAGCAGCGACACCGGCGGGGGGATCGGCCCGATCCCCCCGCCGGTGCCCGGCCGGGGTTCACGGCTGGAAGCGGATCCCGCCGTCGAAGCGGATCGTCTCGCCGTTCACGTAGTCGTTCTCGATCAGGAAGCGCACCAGGTGCGCGAACTCCGCCGCCCGGCCGGCCCGCTTGGGGAAGGGGACGGGCGCGACCAGCTTGGCCTTGAACGCCTCGGCGGCCTCGCCCTCGCCGTAGATCGGCGTGTCGATGATGCCCGGGCAGATCGTGTTGACCCGGACGCCGACCGCCGCCAGGTCGCGGGCCGCGGGCAGGGTCAGGCCGACGATGCCCGCCTTGGAGGCGGCGTAGGCGACCTGGCCCGTCTGGCCCTCCAGCGCCGCGACGGAGGCCGTGTTGACCACCACGCCGCGCAGGCCGTCGGCGTCGACGGGCGCCGTCCGGGCGATCCGCGCGGCGCCGATCCGCAGCAGGTTGAAGGTGCCGACCAGGTTGACCCGGACGACGTTCTCGAACTGGCCGAGGTCGTGCGGGGCGCCGTCCCGCCCGACCGTCCGGGAGGCCCAGGCGATACCGGCGCTGTTGACGATGACGCGCAGCGGGAGGCCGGTGTCGACGGCGGCCTGGACAGCGGCCTCCACCTGCGCCTCGTCGGTCACGTCCGTCCTGACGAAGAGGCCGCCGACCTCGTCGGCCAGCGCCTTGCCCGGCTGCTCGCCGAGGTCGGCGATCACCACCTTGACGCCGTGGGCGGCCAACTCCCGGACGGTGGCCGCGCCGAGTCCGCTCGCGCCGCCGGATACCACCGCGGAGATCCCGTTCGTGTCCATGGCTCGCAGTACCTTCTTCCAGGATCGGTTGGTCAGGGCAGGGCCGGTCGGTGCCGGTCAGGGCCGGTCGGTGCCGGTCAGGGCCGGTCGGTGCCGGGCGCGTCGCGCCGGGCGGCGACGAGCCGGATGAACGTGTCGGCGGTCGAGTTGCGGTAGAAGTCGCGGGGCGCGATCCTCGGCAGCCCCCGCTCCTGCAAGGACCTGAGCACCCGCAGCACGAGCAGCGAATTGCCGCCCAGCAGGAAGAAGTTGTCGGCCATGGACACCTCGGCCCTCAGGTGCTCGCTCCAGATGCCCAGCACCTCGGCGGCGAGGTCATCAGTCCCGGCCGGGCCCGGCGGGGTGCTGTCGGGGCTGCCGTCGGCCCGGCCGGCGGCGGCCGGTGGCGGGAGCCGGTCGAGGTCCGGTTTGCCGTTGGTGGTGAGCGGGACGGCGGGGATCCGGGTGAGCGTGGCGGGGACCATGTAGTCGGGCAGGATGCGGCGGGCGTTGTCGAGGATCCGCGCGGTGTCGGCCTCCCCGGCCTCCCCGGCCTCCCCGGCCTCATGCGCTTCTCCGGCCAGGACGACGTACGCGTCGATCCGGCTGCTCGCCGGATCGCCGGGAGCCGCCGCGGTGGCGACGACGACGGCCTCGCTCACCGCCGGGTCGGCCGCCAGTACGGCCCGGATCTCGCCCGGTTCGATCCGGTGCCCGCGGATCTTGACCTGCTGGTCCAGCCGTCCGAGGTGGTCGAGGCTGCCGTCGGGGCGCAGCCGCCCCTGGTCCCCGCTGCGGTAGAGGCGTTCGCCCGTCGCCTCGTCGGTGACGAACCGCTGGGCCGTGAGCTCCGGCCGGCCCAGGTAGCCCGCCGCGAGTCCGGCACCGCCCACGTGGATCTCGCCCGCCGCCCCCGGTGGCAGGACGCGTCCCCGCGCGTCCCGGACGGAGACCGACCAGCCGGGCAGGGCGCGTCCCACCGAGCGGGAACCGGCCACCAGCTCGGCCGGGGTGATCGTCTGGGCGGTCACGTGCACGGTGGTCTCGGTGATGCCGTACATGTTCACCACCCGGCACCGGGTCGGGGAGTGCCCGGCGAACCAGGGGGCGAGCAGCGCCACGTCGAGCGGTTCGCCGCCGAGCACCAGCAGGCGCACCGACAGTTCGGCCTTCGCGGCCCGGTCCGCGCGGACGAGTTGGGCGAAGGCCGACGGGGTCTGGTTGAGGACGGTGACCCGCTGCTCGACCAGGAGCCGGTGGAACTCCTCGGGGTCGCGCGCCGTCCAGTGCGGGACGACGACGAGGCGTCCGCCGCTGAGCAGGCAGCCCCAGGTCTCCCAGACCGAGAAGTCGAAGGCGGTGGAGTGGAACAGCGTCCAGACGTCGTCGTGGCGCAGCGCGAAGTCCGGACCGGTCGCCGCCAGCAGGGCGGTCACGTTGCGGTGCGGGACGACCACGCCCTTGGGGCGGCCGGTGGACCCGGACGTGTAGATCACGTAGGCGTCGTCGGCGGGGGTTCCCTGCCGTCGGTCGCCACCGCCGCCGGGCAGGCCACGGGCGCTCAGCTCGTCGAGGCCCACGACCCGGACGTCCGCGACGGCGGGGAAGGACTCCGCGTCGGCGACGACGAGGGGCAGTCGCGCGTCCTCGACGACGTACCGCAGCCGGTCCGCCGGGTAGCGGACGTCCATCGGGACGTAGGCGCACCCGGCTTTCAGGATGCCGAGCATCGCGACGACCACCGAGGCGTCGCGGTCCAGGCAGACACCGACCTTGCTCCCCGGGGCGACTCCGAAGGCGTGCAGGCCTGCCGCGACCCGGTCGGCGCGCTCGTCGAGCTGTCCGTACGTCAGCTCTCCGTGCTCGTCGGTCAGCGCCACCGCGTCGGGGCGTCGGCGTGCCGCCTCCTCGAAGCAGTCGTCGATCCGCCGGTCGGCGCCGGGGCCGGGGGCCCGGCCGGCGCCGCCCCGGCGCAGGACCCGGGCCGTCTCCTCCGGGGTCAGGGGCGGCAGCGTGGCCGGCACGGTCGCGCCGGAGTCGGCCGCGAACCGTGCGGCCAGCCGCTCGACCGAGGCGCAGAAGGTGTCGGCCACCTCCGGGGCGAGGACGCCCTCGTCGAACCAGCAGGACGCCTCGACCGCGCCGTCGGGGCGTTCCAGGAGGTGCACGGTGATCGGGAAGAGGGGCGTCAGGCAGGGCAGGTAGGTGCAGCCGTCCCAGGCCTCGGCGTGGACGACGCCGACCGCCGGGAGCTCCGGCCGGGGGCCCGAACCGGGTGCGGAGTCTGGTTCGGCTTCGGCTTCGGCATCGGCTTCGGCGAGTCGGTCGGCGACGCACTGCTCCTCGTCGATCTGCCGGACGCTCAGGCGCGCGGTCTCCGCCCGTCCGCGCGTCACGTCGAGGTTTCCGATCGCCACGGTCTCCGCTCCGGAGTACCGGGCGACGGTGAGGGCGAGGGCCTCCACGAGCAGCCGCGCGGTCCCCGGTCCCCGGCCGGCTCCGGGGCCGGGCACGGCGAGCGGGCGGGCGCTGACGGTACCGCCGCGGTGCCGGTCCCCCAGGCCCCAGTCGGCCGGGGCGGTCGGGGCAGCCGGGGCGGTAGCGGCCCACGGGGTGGACGGCGCGGACGGCGCGTCGGCGGACGGCGGCTCCACCGCCGCCCCGGTGAGCAGGGCCCCGGCCACCTGCTCCAGCAGGGCGCGCGGGACGAGGCGGCGCAGGGCGACGAGGACCAGGTCCGCGGTTCCGTCCGCGTACGTCAGCCGGACCGCACGGAGCGGGGAGCGTTCGTCGTGGACCGGGCGCAGCAGCTCCCGCCGGGCCCGCGCGGCGGCCCGCGGGTCGTCCCGGGTCGTCGGGACCCTGGTCTCCCAGAGCCGGGGCGAGCCGAGTTCCGGCAGGCGGCGGGCGGCCTGCTCCAGCCGTCGGCGGGTGTCGTCCGGGCCGGGTGTGCCGTCCGAGCCGGGGGTGCCGGGGGTGCCGGGCAGCCGGGCGATCACCCCGTGGCAGGCCCGCCCCTGCGCGGGCAGCCGCAGGCCGGACGGCAGCCCGGGGTGCGCCCGGTCGTGGCCGGCGCCGGTGGGTGGTCCGGCCACGGGTGGGGGCGGAGTCACTTCGGTCTGTGCAACCACGGTCGGCCTCCTGCCGAGCTCTGGGCGGTCCGGTGCCGTCACCGGGTGACGAAGCCGCCGTCGACGGTGAGGACCGTTCCGGTCACCCGGCGGGAGTCGTCCCCGGCCAGCCAGAGCGCCGCCCCGGCCACGTCGGCGGGTTCGACGAGCGCGTTCATGGGCTGGTCGCGGAGGAAGGCCTCCTCGTGGCCGTCGGCCGGCAGGTCGAGCGAGCGGGCGATCTCGGTGAGCATCCGGCCCTCGACCAGCGGGTCGTCGCGCACCGAGCCGGGGCAGAGCGCGTTGACCCGGATCCGGTGGGGCGCGTAGTCCAGGGCCGCGGCCTTGGTCAGGCCGATGAGTCCGTGCTTGGCGGCGACGTACCCCGCGAAGTAGCGGTAGCCGACCAGTCCGGCGGTCGAGGAGACGTTGATGATGCTCCCGGACCCCTGCTCGACCATGCCCGGCGCGACCGCCCTGATCATCCGCCAGGCGCCGGAGAGGTTGACGTCCAGCATGAGCGCCCAGTCGCGTTCGCTGGTCTCGTGCACCGGGCGGCCGGACGGCGCCGCGATGCCGGCGTTGTTGACCAGCACGTCGATCCGGTGGAAGCGCTCCAGCGCCCGGCCGACCGCCTCCTGCACGCCCGCCGGGTCGCGCAGGTCGACCGCGGCGGTGACGACCGCGCTGCCGTGCTCCTCGCACAGCTCTGCCGTGTGGTCCAGCTGGCTGCGGCTGCCCAGCGGATAGTCCACGCCGTCCAGGTCGCCGGCGAGGTCGAGGAGCACCAGGTCGGCGCCCTCGCGGGCGAAGCGGAGGGCGCACGCGCGGCCGAGCCCGCGGGCCGCTCCCGTGATCACGGCGGTCCGGTCCGTCAGCTGCATGTCCGCGCTTCCTCCGTCCCGTGCTCCGTCCCGCCCCGGGCGACGGCCCGCAGCAGGGCCTCGGGCGAGTCGACCAGGTACATGTGGCCGCCGGGCAGTTCGAGGTAGCGGAACTCCCCCTCGGTGACGTCCTGCCACTGCCGGGCCTGCGCGGCGGTGACCAGGTCGTCCTCGGCGCCTCGCAGCGAGGTGACCGGGACGCGCAGGGGCTCGGTCGTGCTCGGCGCGTAGTCCTCGTGCATGGCGACGTCGGCGCGGAGCACCGGCAGCAGGACCTCCCGCAGGTCCGGGTCGTCGAAGGCCTCGTGCCGGTAGCCGGCGAACTCCTGGACGCGGGCCAGGAATTCGGTGTCGTCCAGCCCGGTGGCGCGGGCCTCGCGCCCGTTCGACGGGCCGGGTGAGCCGCTGACGTACAGGTGCTCCGGGCCGCGGTCGCCCTGCCGGTCGAGGGCGAGCGCGATCTCGTAGCTGAGCACGGCGCCGAGGCTGTGGCCGAGGAGCGCGAACCGCCGACCGTCGGTGAGTTCGGCGATCCGGGGGGCGAGCAGGGCGACGGCCTGGGCCACCTCGGTGAGCGGATCGTCCAGGAACAGCTCCTCCCGCCCGGGCAGTTGGACCGGCAGCACCGTCAGGCCGGGCACCGCGAGGTCGGCCCAGGCGCGGTAGAAGCCGGCCCCGCTCCCGGCGAAGGGCAGGCACACCAGGGTGAGTCGCTCGGTCGGCATGGTCTCCTCGTTCTCTCCGGTGGTCAGCACGTGAGGAAGGTCCGGACGCCCCGGGACCGCTCGGGTGCCGGAAGGCCCCGCTTCTCCACGAACCTCTTGAGGTAGTTCGCGCCTTCGGTGCCGCCGGAGCCGGTGAGCTCGGGGGTCAGGTACCGGACGGCGAAGCCGTAGTGGCGCCCGCGCCAACGGCGGAGCACCCGTAGCAGTGCGTCGAGGTGGCGGTCCATCTCGCCGTCCCCGGCGGCCCGCACCCGGGCGCCCTGGGCCTGCCACTCCTCGGCGAGGATCCCGCGCAGCTCGGCCAGGTGCCCGTACTCCTCCAGGACCTTCTCCTTCTCCGGGTCCAGGCCGTAGAGCACGATCTCCATGGCGTGGTAGTTCATGGACTGCACGGCGCTGGCGTCACCGGTCTCCGCCCGGAACTCCATGAAGCGCTCGGGCGACATCGTCCACAGCGCGCTGAACACGCCGTTCAGCAGCTCGGCCGTCAGCACGGCCTGGCGGAGCCTGGTCCGGGCCTCCCGCCGGTCGCCCGCGCAGGTCTCGGCGGCCCGCAGCACGAGGGCGCGGACCAGGAAGAAGACCATCTCGCAGGCGTGCACGGAGCGCAGGAAGAGGTGCTCGTCGTGCTTGTCGGACTGCGGGAAGCCGGTGCACTCGGCCAGCACGAAGCGGTTCCAGCGCGCCCGCGGGTCGCTCTCCCGGGCGCGCAGCGCCTCCCCCAGCGGGACCGCCCCGGCCGGGTCGAAGGTCAGTTCCGCCACCCGGTCGAGCGGGGCCCGCAGCCGCTGCTGCCGCTCCGCCGAGGTCGCGGGGTCGATCGCCCCGGCCGGGGCGGCCCGCTCCACCGCGAGCAGGGCGGTCAGTGAGACCGTCAACGCCTCGGCGGCGCCGGTCAGTTGATCGTCCGGCCGCCGGCCCAGGAACCAGTCGAAGACGTGCAGGTTGGTGTAGCGGTAGTACCTCGGTATGTCCGTCGTCCGGCTGAACGGCCGGGTCAGCAGTCCGAGCAGTTCCGCCTCGCCGTCCGCCTCCCCGTCGGCGGGCGCCGGGGGCCGGTCGTGGTACCCGGCCAGCTCGTCGAGCCGTTCGGGCGTGAGCGCCGCGCGGCCGCGCTCCCGCTGGATCCTGACGATGTGTGCGCAGCGTTCCGGTAAGCGCGGTTCCACGGGGTCACCTCCGGTGGTTCGACTGGTTCGACTGGTTCGACGAGGGGTTGGGACAACGGGACAGATGAGCTAGGGCCCTAGGCCCGGCGGGCCGTCACGAGGTGCTTGTCGCCGTCGGAGCGGCGCACCTCGCAGGCGGTGAACCCGGCGGCCTCCAGCAGTTCGGCGTACTCCCGGGCCGAGCGATGCCGCCCCTGGGTCTCCACGTGCATCGACAGGTTCATCACGGCGGCGCCGAGCGGGCCGTCGCGGTCCTCGTCGAACAGCCGGTCCATCACCAGCACCCGGCCGCCGGGCGCGCAGGCCCGGTGGGCCGAGCGCAGCAGGTCGAGGCAGGTGGCGTCGGACCAGTCCGACAGGACGTAGCCGAAGGCGAAGCAGTCGCCGGGGGGCAGCTCGTCGCGGAAGAAGTCCCCGGCCCGGAAGTCCAGCCGGTCGTCGAGTCCGTGCTCGCTCCGCTTGGCCTTGAGGAACGGCTCGACCTCGGGCAGGTCGAACACGGTGGCCCGCAGGGCCGGGTGGCGGCGCAGCGCGGCGACGGCGAAGGGGCCGTTGGCCCCGCCGACGTCGACCAGCCTGGTCACCGTGCCCAGGTCGGCGAGTTCGGCCAGGCGGCCGGAGGCGTGGTGGCTCAGCTGCCACATGGCCGCCAGGAACCGCTCGGTCGACGCGCCGTCCCGGTGGATCCGGGCGAACGCGTCCGGGAGGTCCGCGTCCACGGCGTCCTTGCCGCGGGTCAGGTACGCGTCCAGCAGCTCCAGTTGGCGGGCGGCGTCGGTGACCAGGTGCTCGACGAAGCCGCCCAGGTAGCGGGCGCCGTCGGGGGCGAGGAAGTCGGCCGTCCCGGTGGGGAGTTCGTACCGGCCGCCACCGGCGTCGGCGAGCAGTCCGGAGACCTTGAGCAGCAGCATCAGCCGTTCCAGGGTCTCGGCGTCGAGCCCCAGTTCGGCGGCCGCGGCCGGTGCGGTGGCCGGGCCGTGGCGCAGCAGGTGGGTGAAGACGCCGTGCCGGTCGGCCAGCCGCAGGGCGTGGGTGGCGTGGATGCCGTAGAGCGCGTTCTCCAGGGGAGGCGGGATCATGTCGTCACTCCGATCGTCACGGCGAAGAAGTCGTCGACCTCGGCGGCGATCCGGTCCAGGGCCGGCTTGCGGAGCAGGCTGCCGTGGTTGCCCTCGACCCGCCGCAGGGTCAGTGCGGCGGGCAGGCCCCGCCAGCCGTTGTGCTCGTCGTCGAACAGCGCCGGGGCGACTTCGTCCCGGTCGGTGGGTTTGAACAGCAGGACGGGGAAGCCGGCCGCCGTCGCGCAGCTCGCCCGCAGCAGCCGGTCGCTCTCCCGGGCGTCCTTCTCCATGAAGCGGTCGACGTGCTGGCCGTTGCGGCGCTGGTGTTCCAGCACCTCGTCGATGTCCAGGGCGGCGAGCGCGGCGGCGCGCGGCCCCCAGTTGTGGGCGTCGAGGATCACGACTCCGGCGACCCGCTCCCCCGCTCGCTCCAGGACCCGGCCGATCTCGTAGGCGAGCGTTCCGCCGAAGGACCAGCCCAGCAGCCGGTACGGGCCGGCGGGTTGCCGGGCCCGCAGCAGCCGGGCGTACTCCTCGGCCATCTCGCGCAGCGTTCCGTAGCGGTGCTCCAGGTCGTCGAGGTGGGGGTGGTTGACGCCCACGCAGCGCGCGGAGCGGAGCAGTTCCGCCAGCGGCTGGTAGCAGTACGCGGTGCCGCCGGCCGGATGGATCGCGAAGACGGGCGGTTCGCCGTCGGCCGGTGCCGTGGCGGCGCCGCTGCCGAGGTCGGGCAGGTCGAGCAGGACGGGCAGCGGCGGCGGGGTGCCGCCGGCCCGGCCGACCAGTTCGGCGAGCCGCTCGACGGTGCGGCCGTGGAAGACGTCGGCCACCCGGACCTCCGTGCCGAACTCCCGCTGGATCTCCCGGGCCAGCCGGACGGCGAGCACCGACGTCCCGCCGGAGGCGAAGAAGTCGTCCCGCAGGCCCGGCGCGGCCCCGCCGAGGACGGTGCGCCAGAGCCGCCGCAGCGCGTACTGCACCGGGGTCATCATCACCGGGTCGTCCGGTCGGGCGGCGGTCGTCCGCTCGGCCGCCAGGGCGCGCAGCGCGGCGGTGTCCACCTTGCGGTTCGGGGTGAGCGGCAGCTCGGCGAGGACGAGGTACTGGGACGGCCGCAGGTACTCGGGCAGCTGCTCCTGCGCCCGGCGGCGGGCGGCCTCGGCCAGGCCGTCGGCGTCCAGTCCGTCCGCGTCCGGGCCGTCGGCGTCCGGGCCGGTCTGCTGGAGGAAGGCGACCAGCCGGGCGTGCGCCCCCGTGCCGACGGCGGTCACCACCGCCCGTTCCACACCGGCCAGTCGGGACAGCGTCGCCTCGACGTCGCCCGGTTCGATCCGGAAGCCCCGGATCTTCACCTGGGCGTCCTGGCGGCCGAGGAACTCCAGGGTGCCGTCGGCGCGCATCCTGGCCAGGTCGCCGGTCCGGTAGAGCCGCTCGCCGGTCTCCGGGTCGGTGCCGAAGGCCGCCGCGTCCAGGTCGGGGCGCCCGAGGTAGCCGACCGCGAGCCCGGCCCCGGCCAGGTGCAGCATCCCGACGACGCCCCGGGGCACCGGCCGGCCGGAGGCGTCCAGGACAAACGCCCGGGTGTTGGGCAGGGGGCGGCCCAGGTGCACGCGTTCGTGGCGGACCAGCCGGGCCGCCGTGCTCCAGATGGTGGCCTCGGTGGGGCCGTAGACGTTCCACGCGGTGCCCGTCCGCTCGGTGAGCCGGTCGGCGAGCGGCTGGGGCAGGGCTTCGCCGCCGACGACCGCGGTGAAGTCGCGGGGCGCGGCCCATCCGGTGTCGAGCAGGCCCTGCCAGGTGGCCGGGGTGGCCTGGAGGACGTCGGCGCGGTGGTCCTCCAGCCACGTCCGCAGGGTGTCCGGGTCCCGCTGGGCCTGCTCGTCCGCCACGATCACGGTGCCCCCGGCGGTGAGCGGGAGGAGCAGTTCCAGGACGGAGATGTCGAAGGCCGTGGTGGTGATCGCCAGCAGCCGGTGGCCCGGGCCGGTGCCGAGCACCTCGGCCATCGCCCGCAGGGAGTTGGCCAGGCTCCGGTGGGAGACCACCACGCCCTTGGGGCGACCGGTGGAGCCCGAGGTGTAGATCGTGTACGCGACCGCGTCGGGCCCCGGCCCGGTGGGCCCGATCGGCCCGGGCGCCCCGCCGGCCTCGATGAGGTCCGCCCCGCCGGGGCGGGTGAGGTCCGCCCAGCCGACGCAGGGCAGCCCGGCGGCGCCCGGGTCGCCCAGCGCCAGGCGGGCGCCGCAGTCCTCGACGACGCGCGCCGTGCGGGCGGCCGGGTGGGCCGGGTCGACGGGGACGAAGGAGGCGCCGGCCCGCAGGATCCCGAGCAGCGCGGCGGGCAGCCGGCGGTCCCGGGGCAGGGCGACGACCACCGGGTCCCCGGGGCGCACACCGTGCCGGTGCAGGCCGGCGGCGACCCGGTCGGCCAGGTCGGACAGTTCGCGGTAGCCGAGCCGTCCGGTCGCGTCCTCGACGGCGGTGCGCCCGGGGTCGCGGCGGACCCACCCGGCGACCAGGTCCGTGACCGGCTCCGGCCCGTAGGCGCGGACCGGGCCGGTGCCGAGGCGGCGCAGTGCGGCGCGGCTCGCCGGGGGCAGCAGGTCGAGGTCGCGGACCGGGCCGTCGGGCCGGGCGAGGACCGACCGCAGGAAGGTCTCGAAGCCCTCCAGCCACTGCGCCACGGTGTCCGGCGCGAGGATCGCGGTCGCGTGGTCGGCCCGCAGGTAGGGGCCGTCGACGCCGCCGGTCTGGACGTGCAGGGAGAGGTCGAACTTGGCCGTGTCGGCGTCCAGGGTGAGCAGTTCGGCGGTGGCCCCGGCCAGGTCGAACGGCTCGGGGAGCCGGTCGGCGAGGGTGAACATGGTCTGGAAGACCGGGGTGCGGCCGAGGTCGCGGGCCACGTCCAGGTGGTCGACCAGCAGCTCGAACGGCAGGTCCTGGTTCTCCTGGGCGGTGACGACGGTGTCCCGCGCCCTGGCGACCAGGTCGGTGAAGCGTTCGGTGCCCTCGTGGCGCAGCCGCAGGGCGAGCGAGTTGGCCATCAGCCCGACCAGCCGGTCGCTGCCCACGTAGTGCCGGCCGGCCACCGCCGTGCCCACCACGACGTCCTCGCTGCCCGCCATCCGGCCCAGCCACACCTGGAACGCCGTCAGGTACAGCACGAACTCGGTGACCCCGCAGTCGGCGGCGAGCTTCCGCAGCCCGGCGCTGAGCTCCTCCGCCAGCGGGCGGGTCACGGTGGCGCCGCGGTAGTCCTGCTCGGGCGGCCGGGGGTGGTCGGTCGGCAGCTCCAACCGCTCCGGGGCGCCGTCGAGTCGGGACTTCCAGTGGGCCAGCTGCTGGTCGAGCCGGTCGGAGCCGATCTCCCGCTGCCAGCTGGCGTAGTCGACGTAGCGCAGCGGCACCGGCGGCAGGTCCTCGCCGCGGGAGAGCACGGCCAGCTCCGCCAGCAGCTGCTCCACCGACCAGCCGTCGACGGCGATGTGGTGCAGGCAGAGCAGCAGGACGGAGTGCTCCTCGTCCAGGGCCACCAGCCGGGCCCGCAGGTTCTCCCCGGCCGTGAGGGCGAACGGCCGCGCCAGGTCGGCGGCGGCCAGGCGGCGCCACTCCCGCTCGCCCTCGGCGCGGTCGAGGCCCCGCAGGTCGCTGACATCGACCCGGACCGGCGCGGCCGCCAGGACCCGCTGGACGGGCCGGCGGTCGGTCTCGACGTACGCCGTGCGCAGCACCTCGTGCCGGCGCACCAGCGCGGTCAGCAGCCGCCCGACCTCCTCGGCCGACACCCGCCCGGTCAGCCGTAGGGCCAGCGGCACGTGGTAGGCGGGGTTGCCGTCGGTGAGCCGGTCCAGGAACCACATCCGGGCCTGGGCGAAGGACAGCGGCCACTCCGGCCGGTCGGTGGCCCGCGGGAGGGGCTCGGCCGGTGCCCGGCGCGCCGCCGGGTCCACGGCGTCCCGGGCGGCCAGTGCCTCGTCCACGGTCTCGGCGAGGTCGCGCAGCGTGCTGCGCTCGAAGAGCCGGCGGACCGGCAGGTCGACGCCGAAGCGGGCGCGGATCGCGTGGCCGACCTTGACCACCAGCAGCGAGTTGCCGCGCAGCAGGAAGAACGAGTCGTCCGGGCCGACCGTCTCCACGCCCAGCAGCCCGCTCCAGATCCCGGCCAGTTCCCGCTGGGTGGCGGTGCGCAGCGCGGCGGCGTCCGGGCCGAGCAGGCTGTCGGCCCCTGGGCGGGGCAGGGCCCGCGGCCGGAGGGTCAGACTGCGCGGGTTCAGCGGCAGTTCGTCGAGCAGGACGTACGCCTCGGGCACCAGGTGGGGTCCGAGGCGCTCGGCCAGGTGGTCGCGCAGCTCCAGCCGCAGCCTGGCGCGGGCCTCCTCGCCGACGGGGGCCTTGCCCGCGGGCACCACGTAGGCGGTGAGCCGGGGGCCGTCGGTGCCGACCGGGGCGGCGGTCACCGCGGCGTCCCGCACCGTGCGGTGGGTGCGCAGGGCCCAGGCGATCCGGTCCGGGTCGACCCGGTGGCCGCGCAGTTCGGTCCGGTCGCCGCGGCGGCCCTCGAACACCAGGTTGCCGTCGGGCAGGAACCGGCCCAGGTCGCCGGTGCGGTGGATCCGTACCGGAGCTCCGTCCGGGCCGTCCGGGTGGCCGGGCGTCAGGCCCTCGCCGGGTGCCAGGCCCTCACCGGGCGCCAAGCCCTCGCCGGAGACGCAGATCTCGCCGACCAGGCCGGGCGGGAGCGGGCGGCCGGCCTCGTCCAGGACGTGGATCCCGACGCCGGGCAGGGCCGTGCCCACCGTCCGGGCGGGGAACCCGGGCCGGTGGACGAAGCTGGTGCTCGTCACCGTGGCCTCGCCGACGCCGTAGGTGTCGGCCACCACGGGCACCCGCGCCGCCCACCTGGTCAGCAGCTCGGGCGGGGACGGCTCGCCCCGCAGCAGCAGCACCCGGACGGCGGGCAGGGCGTCGTCGGGCAGCGCCGCGGCGAGGGAGGGCGGCAGGGCGACCACGGTGGCGCCGGGCTCGCGCAGCGCCGCGACGACCTCGGCCGGGCGGTCGTGGACGTCCCGGGTCGGCGGGAGCCGCAGCGCGGCGCCGTTGGCGAGCGCGCCCGCCCACTCCCCGGCCGAGGCGTCGCAGCCGGCGGCGGCGAGCTGGAGGACGACTTCGCCCGGCCCGACCCCGAAGGCCTCCCGGTGGTGGGCGGCGAGGTTGACCAGGCCGCGGTGCGTCAGCCGGACCGCCTTGGGCGGCCCGGTGGTTCCGGAGGTGAACACGAGGCAGGCCGGGTCGTCGGGGTCGACGTCCAGCCCGAGGTCGGTGCCGTCCAGCGCGGCCAGTTCCGGTTCTATCCGCTCCCAGAGCAGCAGCGGGACGCCCGGGCCGGGGTCGGCCGCCAGGGACTCGTGCGCCAGCAGCAGCGCGGCCCCGGCGACGGCCTCCCCGACCTCCCCGACCTCCCCGACCTCGCTGTCGCCCGGGTCGACGGACAGGTAGCTGGCGCCGGTCTTGGCCGTCGCCAGCCAGGCGACGACCCGTTCGACCGAGCGCTCCATCCGCAGCGCGACGACGTCCCCGGGCCCGATCCCGGCGGCGCGCAGCCTGCGGGCGAGCCGGTTGGCGGTGGCGTTGAGCCACCCGTAGTCCCAGGTGCGCTCGCCCCGGTGCAGCGCGACCACCCGCGGGCCGGTGGCGGCCCGGTGTTCGACCGCCTGGTGGACGGTGCGCGACCGCGGCGGCCCGGGCCGGGGCCGCGACCACGCGGCCATCCGGCGGCGCTGCCGCTCGGAGACCAGCGAGGCCGACCCGACCGGCTGGTCGCAGTCCTCGGCCATCGCCGTCAGGCAGGCGACGTAGCTCTCGGCGAACTCGGCGACGGAGTCCTCGTCGTAGAGCTCGGCCGGGTACTCCAGGCGGAGCTCGATGCGGCCGTCCCGCTCCCCGGCGAACAGCATCTGGTCGAACCTGACGGCGATCTCGGGGGCCGGCCGCAGCTCCGTCTCCAGGCCGTCCAGGACGAGCGGCGGCCCGCTCTCCCCCCAGGTGAACAGCGTCTGGCAGAGCGTGGGCACGTGGGGTTCGCGCTCGGTGGCGACGGCGTCGACGATCTGCTGGTACGGCACGTCGGCGTTGGCCATGGCGTTCAGCAGCCGGTCGCGCACCTGGGTCAGGGCGTCGGCGAAGCTGGCGCCGGGGGCGAGGGTCAGCCGCACCGGCAGGGTGTTGGTGAGCAGGCCCACGGTGTCGCCCAGGCCCGGGCGCAGCCGGTTGACCACCGGCACCGTGCCGAGCACGTCGGTGGCGCCGCCGAAGCGGGCCAGCAGGGCGAGGTAGGCCGTCATCAGCGTCATCGCGGGGCTGGCGCGGCGTTCCTCGCCGAGCCCGCGCAGTCGGGCGCTGAGCTCCGGGGAGAGGCCGAAGTCGTACCGCCGGGCCTGCCCCGACCAGGAGTCGCGGCCGCGTTCGAAGGGCAGGGTGAGCCGCTGCGGAGCACCGGCCAGGGACTTCTTCCAGAACTCCGACTGCCGGGTCAGGTCGGCCGGTTCGCGCTCGACGTCCTGCGCGAACGGGGTTCCGGGGGGCGGCAGTTCGGGCTCCCGGCCGTGCACGGCGGCGCTGTAGGCGGCGGCCAGTTCGCGCAGCAGGATGCCGATCGACCAGCCGTCCACCAGGAGGTGGTGCACGCAGAGCGCGAACCAGTGGCGGTCCGGCCCGGTCCGGGCCAGCGCGGCCCGGACCAGCGGCCCCCGGTCGAGCGCGAAGGGCTCCCGGAAGAACGCGGCGAGCCGTGCCTCCCGGTCGGGTTCGGGCAGTTCCCGCCAGTCGAGCTCGGCGACCGGCACCTCCGGGTCGCCGCTGTCCTCGGCGTGGGGTTCGCCGTCCGCCTCGGGGAACTGCCAGCGCAGCACGGCGTGCCGCCGCAGCAGGGTGCGCAGCGCCTCGGCCAGGGCGGGGAGTTGCGGGGTCCCGCGCAGTTCCAGGAGCACCGGGAGGTTGTAGGTGCCCGGTGCGGGGGCGATCCGCTCGGCCAGCCAGAGCTGCCGCTGGAAGCGGGAGACCGGCTGACGCCGGGTCCGGGTGGGTGCGCCGGTCATCGGGCCTGCCCCTTGTCGTCGATCAGCTGCGCCAGTTCCGCCACCGTGGGGCGGTCGAACACGTCCCGGACCTCCAGCTCCGTCCCGAACTCCTCGTACACGGCGGTGACGAGTTGGACGGCCTTGAGCGAGTGGCCGCCGTGGCGGAAGAAGTCGTCCTCGGGCCCGAGCCGTCGGCCCTCCAGGACCGTCTCCATGAGCCCTTGGAGGCGCTGCACGGTCGAGCCGGCCCCCGGGGAGGCCTCCTCCGGTGCCGGGGCCGCCTCGGGTCGGGGCAGCCGCGCCGCGTCGACCTTGCCGCTCAGGGCCCGGGGCAGGGCGTCGACCTGGCAGAGCCAGGCGGGGACCATCGCGTCCGGCAGGGTGGCCCGCAGCCGGTCCCGCAGCGCGTCCGGGTCGAGCGGTCGCGCCGCGACCAGGTAGCCGAGCAGCCGGACCTCGCCCGACCCGGTGTCGGCGACCACCGCCGCCTGGTCGACGCCCGGCAGGTCGAGCAGCCGGGCGCGGACCTCGCCGGGCTCGACCCGGACGCCGCGGACCTTCACCTGCTCGTCGAGCCGGCCGAGGAACTCCAGCAGGCCGTCGGCCGACCAGCGGCCCCGGTCGCCGGTGCGGTACAGCCGGGTGGGGCGGCCGCCGATCACGGTCTCGACGAACGCGGCGGCGGTCTCGCCGTCCCGCCGGTGGTAGCCCTCGGCCAGTCCGACGCCGCCGATGCAGATCTCGCCGCTGCCGCCGGGGGGCACCGGGCGGAGCCGCTCGTCGAGCAGCCGGACCTCGGTGTTGCGCACGGGCAGCCCGATGGTGGCGGCGCCGCGCCGCCCGTCGACGGGGAAGGCCGTGGCGGTGACGGTGGCCTCGCTGGGCCCGTAGAAGTTGAACATCCGGGCCCGGCCGGACCACCGGTCGATCAGGCTCTGCGGGCAGCTCTCCCCCGCGACCACCAGCACCTGGAGGTCGGGCAGGGCGTGTGGGGGCAGGGTGGCCAGCACGGTCGGGGTGAGCGCGGCCAGGTGGACCGGCGGGTGCCGGTCCGGGTGGTGCAGCCGGTTGACCACCTCGGCGGCGGAGTCCGCCACGATGGTGAGCGTCGCCCCGTTGAGCAGCGCCGTGGTCCACTCCCAGACCGAGCCGTCGTGCCCGCAGGACGCCAGGGAGAGCACGTGGCGGCCCGGCCCCACCTCGTAGTGGTCGTGCTGGGAGAGCGCCAGGTTGACCACGCCGCGGTGCCGGATCCGTACGCCCTTGGGCTCGCCGGTGGAGCCCGAGGTGTGGACGATGTAGGCCAGGTCGTCGGGGCCGGCCGCAGTGGGCAGGGGGCCGTCGTCGAGGTCGGCGCCCGACCGTTCGTCCAGCACCAGGCAGGGGCCGTCGGTGGTCGGGGCGGCGTCGGCCCGGTCGGTGACGACCAGGTCGGGCGCCAGGTCCGCCAGTAGGGCGGCGATCCGGGCGGGCGGGTTGCCGCCGTCGATCGCCGCGTAGCAGCCGCCGGTCTTGAGCACGGCCAGGTAGGTGGCGAACAGGTCGGCCGTACGGCGCAGGCGGACGGCCACCACCCGCCCCGGTCCGGCCCCGTGGGCGAGCAGCAGCCGGGCGATCCGGTTCGCCCGGGCGTCCAGTTCGCGGTAGGTGAGCGTCTCCCGGCCGCCGTCGCCGGAGCGGATCGCGCACGCGTCGGGGTGCAGCCGCGCCATCTCCTCGAAGCGCTCGGCGACGGTGGTCTCCGGCAGCGGGCGGTGCGGGCCGCGGCGGCCTCCGGTGCGGTCCTGCTCGGCGGCGTCCAGCAGGGCGGTCAGCTCGTCGAGGCCCGCCCCCGGGTCGGTGGCGGCCGCGTCCAGCAGCAGCAGGAGTTCGTCGAGCCAGCGGTGCGCCGTCCCGGGCAGGAAGAGCCCGGTGGCGTACTCGACGGTGAGCTCCCACTCTCCGCCGCGCGGCCGCAGCAGCACGCTGACCTCGTAGCGGGCGACGGTCGACTCCAGCGGTACGGGGACGGCTCCGGGCAGGGTGGCGGCCCGGTCGGCGCTCTCGTGCACGAAGGTGGTCTGGAAGAGCGGGTGCCGGCCGGAGCGGCGGTCGAGGCCGAGCGCGTCGACCACGCTCTCGAACGGCACCTCCCGGTGCTCGTGGGCGGCCAGCAGGCGCTCCTGCACCGCCCGGGCGTGCTCGCCGAAGGTGCTCCGCGCCGCCCGGTCGACGCGCAGGGCCAGCATGTTGGCGAAGAAGCCGATCAGCCGTTCCAGGTCCGGGTGGTGGCGGGAGTCGACGGGGGTGCCCACCACCAGGTCGTCCTGGCCCGTGCTGTGGGACAGCCAGGCCGTGTAGGCCGCCAGGTGGAAGGCGAAGGGCGTGACGCCGAGGGTGCGGCAGTGCTCCTCGATCCGGGCGGCCAGTCCGGGCGGCAGCGGCCGGCTGACGCTGGAGCCGGTGAAGTCCTGCCGGGCGGGCCGGGGCAGGTCGGCCGGCGGCACCGAGGTGGCGGGCGCCCCGGACAGCGTCCGGTGCCAGAAGTCGACCCGCGCGGTGGCGGCTCGCTGGGTGGCGGGCTCCTGCTGCCAGGCCGCGTAGTCGGCGTACTGGAACGCCAACTCGGGCAGTTCGGGCGCCCGTTGGTCGTGTTCGGCGCGCTGGGCGAGGTCGAGCTCGGCGGCGAAGACGCCGACCGACCAGCCGTCGGAGACGATGTGGTGCAGCGCGCTGAACAGCAGGTGGCGGTCCTCGGCCAGCCGGAGCACGTGGAAGCGGAACAGCGGGCCGTGGGCCAGGTCGAAGCGGTGCCCGGCCAGTTCGCGCAGCCGCCGGTCGGCGTACGCCCGCCGGTCGGCCTCGTCCACGCCCGGGCAGTCCTCGACCTCCAGGTCGACGGGCATCCGCGCGTGGACGACCTGCTCGATCCGCCCGTCGGCGGTCCGGAAGGTGGTCCGCAGCACCTCGTGCCGGTCCACGATCCGCTGCACGGCCCGGCGCAGCAGAGGCCAGTCCGTCGCCCCCTCGATCAGGACGGCCGAGGGCATCGCGTAGACGGCGCCGCGCAGGCCGGGCGGGGCGAGCTGCTCGGCGAACCACAGGCGCTGCTGGCCGGAGGAGGCCGGTGCCCGGGTGGCCGAGCGCCGCCGCAGGGCCGGGGTCCGGTCCGCCGCCGCCGCCGCGGGGCCGTCGGCGCGGGCGGCCTCGATCAGCCCGGCCTGCCCGCCCACGTCGGGGTGCAGGAAGATGCCGCGCAGCTGGAGTTCGACCCCGAAGACCTCCCGGACGCGGTTGAGCAGGAGCGTCGCGGTCAGCGAGTGGCCGCCGAGGGCGAAGAAGTCGTCCTCCGGCCCGGGCGTGACCCCCAGCAGCTCGGCCCACAACCGGGCGACCGCCTGCTCGGTGGCGCCGTACGGCCGCCCGTCGCCCGCGGGCCGCGCGGGCCGCTGCGCCGTGGTCGCGGCCACCGGGGCGGGCAGCCGGCCGCGGTCGACCTTCCCGTTGCGCGACAACGGCAGCTCGCCGAGCACCAGGTAGTGCTCGGGGACCATGTACGGGGGCAGCCGGCGCTCCAGCGCCGTCCGGGCCAGCCGGGCGAGCACCCGGCGGAACGGGACGGCTTCACTCGGCCGCGGGTCGGCGCGCTGGGCGTCGGCCACCGGGCCGGCGAAGAAGGCGTGCAGGACCTCGCCGGCGCCGGCCACGGCCCGGACGATCCGGTCGCCGGTCGGGTCGAGTTCGCCGATCGAGCAGCCGCCGAGCCCGTGGCGGTGGCCGGTGTCCGCGAGCCGTTGCACCAGCCGGCCGGCCACCAACTCGGCCGCCCCGGGCTCCCGTTCGGCCCCGGGTGTGGGACCGCCGGGTGTGGGGCCGCCGGACGTGGGGCCCAGTAGGAACACGGCGGCCGTCGCGCCCTGGTAGATCGACCAGTTGTCCGGGTTGCTCAGGTCGGGCGCGGGCTCCGGCCCGGCGAAGCCGGCCCAGCGACCGCCCTCCCAGCGGTGCCAGCCCGCCGACAGTCCGCCGGCGGCCCCGGTCGGGACGGCGCCCGGCCTGACGTGCACCAGCACGGTGAGGCCGGCCGGGAGCACCTCGTCCACGGCGCCGCCGGCCGCCTCCTCCACCGGGCCGGGTTCCAGCACGCCCAGCAGCCGGCAGTCCGGGCTCTCCAGCACCAACGGGGCCAGCCCGCCCGCCTCGCGGTCCTGCCGCAGCCGCCAGGCCGCCCCGGTCGCGTCGCTCACCAGCTGGGCCATCGACCCGGCCTCGACGGCGGCGTAGCGCGGGCCCCGGTCGCCGTACTGCGGCTCGATCGCCGAGCCCTTGGCCACCAGCAGCAGGGCCGGGCCCCGGCCGCCGTGGGCGGCGCGCCAGGCGGCGGCCGCCTCGCCGGAGCCCACCCGGACCCACCCGTGCCGGACCGGGTCGAGGTAGAACACCCCGGCGGCCAGACCCTCGGCATCGCGGTCACCGACCAGGTAGGTCCGGACGGGGTACAGCGAGCCCGCCGACCCGTAGCGCCGCCGGGGCAGCGCGGAGCCCTCGACCGGACGGGCCAGCAGCGGGCGGACGGCGGCGGCGACCGAGCGGTCGTCGCCCGGCGCGGGGCGGGGCGCCAGGGCCCCGGTGAGCCAGGCGGCCAGTGCCCGCGGGTCGGCCTCGCCGCCCTCGAAGGCCCGGAAGCTCTTGCGCGCGCTCAGCGCCGCGTCGTCGGCTCCGGCAGCCGCGGCGCCGAGGGGGTGGAACTCCCCGTCGAGGACGCGCAGCCCGGGCTGTGCCAGCCGGAACTCGACCGCCGCGGCCGCGGCCTCCTCGTCCTCCTCCGGCAGGTCGACGTGCAGGTACGCGGCGAGCCGCGGGGTGCGCCCGTCCGGCCTGACGACGTGCGCCAGGCCGTGCCGCACGCCCGGGAGCTCGGCCAGGTGGTGCTCGATCTCGCCGAGCTCGATCCGGTGGCCGCCCACCTTGACCTGGAGGTCGTCGCGGCCCAGGAACTCGATGTCGCCGTTCGGCAGGTAGCGCCCGCGGTCGCCGGTGCGGTAGAGCCGCTCGCCGGTGTCGGGGTGGACGACGAAGGCCGCCGCCGTCCGCTCCTCGTCCCGCCAGTAGCCCCGGGCCAGCCCGGTGCCGCCGATGTGGAGGTCGCCGGGCACGTGGTCGGGGCGGGGCCGCAGGGCCCGGTCCAGGACGTGGAAGGTCTGGTTGCGCAGCGGCCGTCCGTAGGGGACGCTCGCCCACCCCGGGTCGACCCGGTCGATCTCGTGGGCGATCGACCAGATCGACGCCTCGGTGGCGCCGCCGAGGCCCACCGTCCGTACGTCGCGGAACACCTCCGACACCCGGCCGGGCAGCTCGGTGGGGATCCAGTCCCCGCTGAGCAGCACCAGCCGCAGACTGTGCGCCAGGCGCTCGCGGAACTCGTCCGGGCGGCCGCTCACGGCCGCCGTGAACATCTCCATCGACATCGGCACCGTGTTCCACACCGTGACCCGGTGGTCGAGGACCCAGTCGGCCCAGCGCGCCGGTTCGCGCACCTGGTCGTCCGGCGGGACGACCACCGCGCCGCCCGCGGCGAGCAGGCCGAAGACGTCGTAGACGCTCAGGTCGAAGCCCAGCGCGGAGAGCGCCAGGACCCGGTCCTGCGGGCCGATCCCGTAGCGGTCGTTGATGTCCAGGACGGTGTTCACCGCGCCCCGGTGGTCGATCATCACGCCCTTGGGCTCGCCGGTGGACCCGGAGGTGAAGATCAGGTAGGCGAGGTCGGCGGGCGTCCGGCACGCCGGCGGGGCGCTGACGTCCTCGCCCTCGGCGACCGGTGCGAGCAGGTCCTCGTCCACCGGCAGCACCGGGGCTCCGCCCGGGGCGCACCGCCCGGCCGGACCGGTGACCCGGGCGAGCCGGTCCGGGTCGGCCAGCACGCCGCCCACCTCGGCGCGGCGCAGCAGGTCCTCGATCCGCCGCTGCGGCGAACCGGCGTCGACCGGCAGGTAGGCGGCGCCCGCCTTGAGCACCGCCAGGCAGGCCACCACCTGGCGCCAGCCCTTGCCCGCCAGGACGGCCACCCGCCCGCCCGGCTCGACGCCTGCGGCCGTCAGGCGCCGGGCGGCCCGGTTGGCGGCGGTGTCGAGCTGCCGGTACGTCAGGGTGCGGTCCTCGGCGACCACCGCGACGGCGTCGGGGCCGCTCGCGGCCCGGTCCTCGAAGAGCTGGTGGAGCAGCCGGTCCGACTCCGGCCCGGCGGTGTCGTTGACCACGGCCCGGCGTTCGGCCTGCGCCTCGGGGAACGGGGTGAGCCGCGTACGGTCCCAGGCCCGCTCGTCCCGGGCGAGGGCGCGCAGCGCGGCGCAGTACGCCGCGTGCATGTCGCGCACCAGGCCGTCCGGGAAGAGCCCCGCCACGTGGTCCCAGCAGAGCACCAGCTCCCCGCGGGACTCGTAGACCTGGTGGTCCAGCCAGACCTGCGGGGTCTGGGTGATGTTGAAGACCTCGTCGGGGAAGAGGCTCTCCCAGCCGTCCGCCTGACCCTCGCCGCCCAGCAGGCAGGTGAACACCACCGGCATCAGCGGTCCCCCGTCGAGCCCCCGGGTGCGGGCCAGTTCGCGCAGCACGCGGACCCCGCCGAAGTGGCGGTGGTCGAGGTCCTCCCAGAGCCGCCCCTGGGTCCGGCCCGCGCGCTCGGCGAACGGGACGTCCGGCTCCGACCAGTCCAGCTCCAGGAGGTTCACCGAGGTGAAGTCCCCGGCGATCGCGTTGATCCGGGGGTGGACCGGCAGCCGGTTGAAGAGCGTCGTGGTGACGGTGAAGTGCGGTTCGGCGCTCCAGGTGGCGAGGGTGTCGGCGAAGGCCGCCGCCAGGACGGCCGACAGCGAGAGGCTCCGGCGCTCGGCGCGTTCGCGCAGGGCGCGCAGGTCGGCGGCGGGGAGCCGGCGCTGCACCCGGTCGAAGCGGCGCGGCCCGGTCGGGGCGGTCGCCGCCAGAGGCAGCGCCGGGGCGTCGGGCAGGGTGTCCAGCCGGCCCGTCCAGTAGTCCCTGGAGCGGCGGAAGGCCGCCGTGCCGGCGAACTCCCGCTCCGCCAGCACGTAGTCGCGCACGCTCAGGTCCAGCGCGGGCAGTTCGGCGTCCTCGTCGCGGTAGAGCCGGGCCCACTCGTTGAGGACGAGGTTCAGGCTCCACGCGTCGAGCCCCAGGGCGTCCAGGCTCAGGTGCAGCCGGTGACGGTCCGGCAGCCGGCTCGCGGCGATCTCGAACAGCGGCCAGCGCTCGCTGGGCAGCACCTGGTGCGCCATCCGGTCGCGGGCGGCCGCGAGCGCCCGCTGCGCCTCCTCCGGGCCGCGCCCGGCCAGGTCGGTGACCGCGATGCGGTACTCCGGGACGTGGGGCAGGATCCGCTGCCGGCCCTCCTCCACCACCAGCCGCAGCGCCTCGTGCCGGCGCACCAGCCGGTTGAACGCCCGCTCCAGGCGGGCGACGTCGAGGTCCGGCACGTCGTACTCCACGTAGCAGTGGACGGAGACCTCGCCGAAGTCCAGCGCACCCGTCCGCCCCACCCAGTACGCCTGCTGCACGTCGGTCAGCGGGAAGGGCTCGTAGCGCCGCTCCGGGTCGGCGACGATCCGCGGCAGCGCCGGGCCGTCGGGGCCGACGGGCCCGCCGGCCGCCGACCGGGCCTCGTCCAGCCACCGGGCCAGCGCGGCGGCCGTGCCGCACTCGAACAGCGCGCGGACGGGGCAGGGCCGGCCGGAGCGGTCGGCGATCCTGGCGGCGGCCTGGGTCGCGAGCAGCGAGTGCCCGCCGTGGTCGAAGAAGTCGGCGTCGGCGGGGACGGAGTCGACGCCGAGGGTCTCGGCGAACACCCCGGCGACCAGCTTCTCGGTCGGGGTGTTCGGCTCCACCCCGGCGGCACGGTCCGCCGGACGCGGCGCGGGCAGCCGGTCGTGGTCGACCTTCCCGTTGGCGGTCAGCGGGAACGCGTCCAGCAGCACCACGTGGGCGGGGACCAGGTGGAACGGCAGCCGGGCGCGCAGCGCGCCGATCAGGGCGGCCTCGGTGACGGCGGCCTCGGCTCCGGGCTCCACGGCCCCCGGCTCCGGCACCACATGGGCGACCAGCCGCCCCTCGACGGCGGTGACCAGCGCCTCCCGGACCCCGGGCAGGGCCAGCAGCGCGCGCTCCACCTCGCGCAGCTCGATCCGGTAGCCGCGGATCTTCACCTGGCGGTCCTTGCGGCCGACGAACTCGACCCGGCCGTCGGCGGTGCACCGGCCCAGGTCCCCGGTGCGGTAGAGCCGCTGCGCCCCGACCCCCGGCAGGACCGCCTCGAAGAACGCGGCCGCGTCCAGCTCCGGCCGCTTCCAGTAGCCCCGGGTGAGCCCCTCGCCCCCGAGGCAGATCTCGCCGACCGCCCCGGGGAGCACCGGCCGGCCGCCCTCGTCGAGCACCACGACCAGGCTCCCGCTGTGCGGCACACCGAGGTCGACCGGGTGCGAGCGCTTCGTCACCGGGTCGTGGACGAGCCGGTGCGCCGTCCACACCGCCGCCTCCGCCGGGCCGTACTCGTTGAACAGCGCCACCCCGCCGAGCAACACCCGGTGCCGCTCGGCGAGTTCCTCGCCCCAGGCCTCACCGCCCACGATCACGGTGTGCAGCCGGAGCCCGTCGGGGACGCCGTGCCGGGCGAAGTGGTCCAGCAGCTGCTCGTAGGCCGCCGGGGTCTGGTTGAGCACGCCGACCCGGTGCCGTACCAGGTGGTCCGCGAACTCCTCCGGGGCCCGGGCGACCGTCGGCGGGACGGGGCTCAGCACCGCGCCGTGGCTCAGCGCGCCCCAGATCTCCCAGACCGAGAGGTCGAACGCGCAGGAGTGGAACAGGGTCCAGCAGTCGCCCGGCCCGAAGGCGTACAGCGGATCGGGGTCGGGGAACAGCCGGGTGACGTTGCGGTGGGTGATCGGCACGCCCTTGGGCTCGCCGGTCGACCCGGAGGTGTACACCAGGTAGGCCATCGCGTCCGCGTCCACGGACACCCCGAGGTCGGCCGACCCGAGCTCCTCGATGCCCCGGCGCACGGCCGGGTCCGCGGGGACCAGCACCTCGGCGCCGCCCGCCACGGTCGCGCGCAGCCCGGGCGTGGTGACCACGACCGCCGCGCCCGCGTCGGCCAGCACCGAGCGGATCCGCTCGGCCGGGTGGTTCACCTCGACGGCGAGGTACGCCGCCCCGGTCTTCACCACCGCGACCATCGCGGTCACCAGCTCGGGCCCGGTCGGCAGCGCGATCCCGACGACCTCGCCGGGCCCCGCGCCGCGCGCCACCAGGGCCCGCGCCAAGCGGTTGGCCCGCTCGTTCAGTTCGCGGTAGCTCAGGTCGCCGTGCGTCAGGCTCCCGTGCGTCAGGTCCCCGTGCTCGCCCCGGAGCGCCGGGGCGTCCGGGGTGCTCCGCGCGAACCGCTCGACGTACTGGTGCAGCAGGACGTCCCGGTCGTGCGGCAGGTCCGCGCCGCTCAGGGACCGGACCCGCTCGGCCACCACCGCCGGGTCCTCCAGCGGGAGTTCGCCCACCGGCCGGGCCGGGTCGGCGACCGCCCCGGCCAGCAGCCGGGCGTAGTGCTCCGCCATCCGCCGGACGGTGGACTCGACGAACAGGTCGGTGGCGTACTCGAACTCCAGGGCGTAGCCCCGCCCGGTCTCCTCGGCCACCAGCGACAGGTCGAACTTGGCGTGCCCGGTCACCGGACGGCGGCCGGTGGCCGTCACCCCGTCCAGGTCCAGCCCGCTACGCCCGGCCCCGAGCGTGGAGCGGCCCTCCTCCAGCAGCACGAACAGTGTCTGGATCAGCGGGCTGCGGCTGAGGTCCCGCGCCACCCCCAGCTCGTCGACCAGCAGGTCGAGCGGGATGTCCTGGTGGTCGTGGGCGTCCAGGGTCGTCTGCTTGACCTGCTGGAGCAGTTCGCGGAAGCCCTGGCCCCGGTCGACCCGCAGGCGCAGCGGGACGGTGTTGGCGAAGTAGCCGATCACGCCCTCGGTCTCGGGCTGCGAGCGGCCGGCTGTGGGGACGCCCACCACGAGGTCCGGGGACTGGGCGTAGCGGTGCAGCAGGGCGGCGTACCCGGCCAGCAGCACCATGAAGGGCGTGACGCCCTCGCGCGCGCCGAGGCGGCGGACCTCCTCGGACAGCGCGCGGGGCAGCCGGGTCCCGAACAGCCGGCCCGCGTCGGAGGCCACCGCCGGGCGCGGCCGGTCCGTCGGCAGGGCGAGCAGGTCGGGGGCGCCGTCCAGCCGCTCCTTCCAGAACCGCAGCCCGCGCGCCAGGCGTTCGTCCGACAGCTGCTCGCGCTCCCAGAGCACGTAGTCGCCGAACTGGATCTCCGGCTCGGCGAGTTCGGTGGGCTCGGCGAGTTCGGCGAGGGCGCTGTCGCCGCCGCGCACCGCGCGGTTGTAGTGGTGCCCGAGCTCCCGGGTGAAGATCCCCAACGACCAGCCGTCGCCGACCAGGTGGTGGAACACCGCCGCGAGGACGTGCGCGCGCGGCCCGACCCGCAGCAGCCGCACCCGCCACAGCGGGCCGGCCGCCAGGTCGAAGGGGCGCCCGACCAGCCGCAGCAGCTGCGCGTCGACGTCGGCCTCCGCGGGGACCACCGCGAAGTCCACCACCGCGCGCTCGTGGACGAGTTGGCGCGGCTCGCCCGCCCGGTCGGGGAAGGTCGAGCGCAGCGCCTCGTGCCGGTCGGCGACCTCGCCGAGCGCCGTTCGCAGCGCGTCCTGGTCCACCGGGCCGTCCAGGGTGACGAACAGCGGCAGGTGGTAGGTCGCCCGCCCCGGGAAGAGCTGCTCCAGGAACCACAGGCGCGACTGGGCGAAGGACAGGGGAAGAACGTCAGGCTGCATCGGGCGTCTCCGGTCGTCGCGTGGTGTCGCTCGGTGGGGTCATCGGGCAGCACGCCGTCGGCGCTGGATCCGGGGGCGTTCGGCCGCCCGGTCACCGGCGGGCGGTTCACGCCGTTCGATCTCCGCGGCGAGCCCGGCCACGGTGGCGGTGGCGAACAGGTCGCGCAGCCGCAGGTCCCGGGCGAAGGCCCGGTTGACCCGGGTGATCAGCCGGGTGGCCAGCAGGGAGTGGCCGCCCAGCCGGACGAAGTCGTCGTGCACGCCGACGCGTTCCACCCCGAGCAGGTCGGCCCAGAGCTCGCACAGCCGCCGTTCGGCGTCGTTGCGTGGCGCCACGTACTCGTCACCGGCCGGTGCCGAGCGGGGGTCGGGCAGCCGCCTGCGGTCGACCTTGCCGTTGGGGGTGAGCGGCAGCGCCTCCAGCAGCACCAGCTGGGTCGGCACCGCGGCTTCGGGCAGCTCGGCGGCCAGGGCCGCTCGGAGTTCGGCGGCCAGGCCGCGCTCCAGCTCCGCCAGCAGCGGCGTGTTGGTCGGGCGGTCGCGGCGCGGCGCCACCGGGACGTCGGGCACGCCCGCCAGGGTGTGCGGGACGAAGGCCACGTCGAACGCGCCGAGCGGGTGCTCGGCGGCCCAACTGGCGTGGGCCCGGTAGCCGTACCGCTCCGCGAGGGCGCTGAGCACCTCGACGTCCGCCTCCGGCGCCTCGGTGCCGTCGGCCTCGCCACCGAGGAGGAGCCGTTCCCGGGCCAGCCGCGCGTTGGCGACCCGGCGCAGACCGAACGCCGCTCCGGTGCCGAACCGGCGCTCCAGCTCGGCGAGTTCGAGCGGCCCGGCGCCCCCGTCGGTCCCGTCGGTCAGGTCAATCCAGTCGACCTCGACGGTCGGGGCGGTCGCGCCGACGTGCAGCACCGCGTCGTAGCGGAAGCGGGTCAACTCGTTGTGGACGGCTCCCCGGCGCAGCAGCACCTCGGCCCGGGTGACGCCGAGCTCCGCCAGACCGGTGAAGTAGCCCGGGGCGAGCAGGAGTTCCTTCTCCTGCGACCGTCCGTGCGCCACCGCCTCGTCGACCGTCGAACCCGCCAGGGTGCCGCGGTGGTCGGCGACCGAGGCGTACATCGCGGCGGCCAGGTCGAGGTGCCGTACGTCGCCGACCAGCACCAGGCCCGCCCCGTCGAGCACCGCGACGGCCCCGGTGAGCACCTGGTCGAGGTAGGCGCGGCTGGGGAAGTACTGGACGACCGAGTTGAGCACCACCAGGTCGAAGCGCTCGTCGCCGAGCCGGCTCAGGTCGTCGGCCGGGGCCTGCACCAACCGCACGTCGCAGCCCGCGAGTTCGGGTGCGGACAGCACACCTTCGCGGACCCGGTCGAGGGCCGCGGCGGACACGTCGGTGCCCACGTAGCGGTCGCAGTGCGGGGCCAGGCGGCCCAGCAGGAGGCCGGTGCCGCAGCCGATCTCCAGGATCCGCCGGGCGCCCAGCGACCGGATCCGCTCGACCGTGGTGTCGATCCATTCCCGCATCTCGCCGTCCGGCATCGGCTCGCCGGTGTAACTGCTGTTCCACCCGGCCAGGTTGAGCAGTCCGGGGGCGGCTTCGGCAGCCTCGGCACCGTCGTCGGCATCGTCGGCGCCGGAGTAGACCGAGGACCAGACGTCCTCCCAGTGGGCCACCTGGGCGCGGTGCAGTGCGGCCGAGCGCCGGGCGAGCGCGCCGGCGGCGAGCGTGAAGTAGCCGACGAGCTCCCCGCCGCGCTCCGGGTGGCGGTGCAGCGCGGCGATCCCCTTGCCGACGTCCGGGTGCCGTTCGAGGAGGTTCTCGACCTCGCCGAGTTCGATCCGGTGCCCGCGGATCTTGACCTGGTGGTCGAGGCGTCCGAGGTACTCGACCCGGCCGTGCTCGTCGATCCGGGCGAGGTCGCCGGTCCGGTACATCGGGCCGCCGTCGGCGGGGTCGCGGACGAAGCGCTCGGCGGTCAGTCCGGGCCGGTCGCGGTAGCCGGCCGCCACGCCGCCGCCGGCGATGCACAACTCCCCGGCCACGCCGCGCGGTACGGGGGCCAGGTGGGCGTCCAGCACGTACATCCGGGTGTCGGCGGTGGGCGTGCCGAGCCGGACCGGCTCGCCCGGCTCGACCCGGGCGCAGGAGGACCAGACGGTCGTCTCGGTGGGGCCGTACATGTTCCACAGTTCGCGGCAGGCGGCCCGCAGCGGCGCCACCAGCGGGCCGGGCAGCGGTTCGCCACCGCACAGGGCCCTGAGGTCGGCCTTCCCGCGCCAGCCCGCGTCCAGCAGTTGCGCCCACTGGGACGGGGTCGCCTGCATGACCGTGATGTCGTGCGCATCCAGCCGGTCGGCCAGGGCCAGCGGGTCCCGCGTGACGGCGTCCGGGGCGACCACCACCCGGGCGCCCTGGCGCAGCGGCAGGAACAGCTCCAGGGCCGCGATGTCGAAGCCGACGGCGGTGGTGGCGAGCAGCCGGTCGGCGGCCCCGAGGCCGGGGCTCCCGGCCATCCCCGCCAGCAGGTTGTCCAGGTTGCGGTGCCGGACCAGGACGCCCTTCGGCCGCCCGGTGGAGCCGGAGGTGTGGATCAGGTAGGCGGCCGACTCCGGGTCGGGTGTCGGGGCGGCGCCGGTCCACGGGGTGCGCGCGGGCGTGATCCCGTCCAGGTCCAGCGTGCGGGTGCCCGCGGGCAGCGTGTCGCGGGTGTCCGCGTCGCAGAGCACCAGGGCGGCCCCGCCGTCGTCGAGCAGGAAGCGTTCGCGGTCGGCCGGGGCCCGGCCGTCGAGCGGGAGGTAGGCGGCTCCGGCCGCCATGACGCCCAGCAGGGCCGCGGGCAGCCGGGCGTCCCGGCGCACCTTCACCCCGACCACGTCGCCGGGGCCCGCGCCCGCCTCCCGCAGGGCGGCCGCGACGGCCGCGGTCAGCTCGGCCAGCTCGCGGTAGCCGAGGGTGCGCGTGGCGTCCGTGACCGCCGGGGCGTCCGGGGTGCGGGCCGCGTGCTCCCACACCCGGTCGAGGAGCGCGGCCCGGTCGGCCGGCGGCGGGCCGGCCAGGGCGAGGCCGTCCCGTTCGGCGGCGTCCAGCAGGGTTGCCTGGTACGGGGCGTCGCCGGACCGGGCCATGGCCGTCAGCGCCGCCAGGTAGTAGCGGCCGAAGTCGTCGATCTGCTCGGCGGTGAAGCAGTCCGGATCGTGGGCGAGGGTGAGTTCGCTGTCGTACGGCCAGCCGCGGTAGAAGGTGGCGCAGAGCGCGAAGTTCATCACGTCGCGGTGCTCCATCCCGCGGATCCGCACCGCCCGCAGCTGCTCGGCGGCCCGGGTGTAGACGTGGAAGTCCACGTAGTTGAACGCGACGTCGAACAGGCCGCCCGAGACGCAGTGCCGCTTGATCTCCGAGACGGGGTACCGGCGGTGCGGCACGACGGCGAGTTCGGTGTCCGCGACCGCGCGCACCAGGTCCCGCCACCGGCCGCCGCGCAGGTCGAGCCGCAGCGGGACGGCGTTGAGGAACAGGCCGACCACCCGGTCCGCGTCCAGGGTCTCCGGACGGCCGTTCATGACGACCCCCGAGACCACGTCCGTCTGCCCGCAGATCATCGACAGCACCCGGAAGTGGGCCGCCAGGAAGAGCTGCCGGACCGGCACGTCCAGCTCCGCGGCGAGCGCGTCCAGCGCGCCCACCAGCTCCCGGGGAAGCGCGTACCTGCGCAGCTCGCGGGTGCCGAGGCGGTCGGCGTCCCGCAGCGGGCGGCGGGTGGGCAGCCGTACGGTCTCGGCGTCGCCCAGGTAGGAGGACCAGAACGCCCGCTGCTCCGGGTCGGCCACCGCGGCGCGTTCCAGCGCGACGAACTCGGCGTAGTCGGCCCGGGGCGCCGCGATCGGCTCGCCCTCCCCGGTGAGCCGCCGCTGGTAGTCGAGCAGCAGCTCGGTGACCATCGACGCCAGGCTCCAGCCGTCGGCGATCGCGTGGTGGAGCCGCAGCCCGACGGCGAACCGGTCCTCGTCCAGGAGCATGACGTCCACGGTGAACAGCGGCGCCCGCTGGGCGTCGAAGGGCGCCGAGAGGTCGTCCCGCCAGTCCGTCAGGCGCCGGCGCCGCACGGCGGCCGGCACCGCCCGCCAGTCCGCCACCGTCAGCGCGGGCTCGACGGCCCGCTCGACCAGTTGCAGCGGCTCCCGGAAGGCGGCCAACTCGAAGCGGGCCCGGAGGAGGGGGTGGCGCTCGACCAGCCCGGCGAGCGCGGCACGGAACGCCTCCGTGGCGAAGCGGCCCTCGATCTCGTAGACGAAGGCGTCCCAGTACATCGCGCCGGTCCGGTCGAGCTGGGTGTGGTAGACCATGCCGGACTGCAGGGTGGTCAGCGGGAACGCGCTCTCGATCCCCGCCGGGAGGGCGCGCCGATCGGCCTCCGTCAGCAGCTCGGAGCCGGGGCGGCCGCCGGACCCGGCGGGGCTCGACGCACCGGAGGGGGCAGCGGAGGCGGAACCGTCGACGGTGGCCGTCCGGCCGGCGGTGGCCGCGAAGTCGCGCAGCCTGGGCGTGCGGAGCAGGTCGCGCAGCTCCACCGTCCAGCCGGCCTCGCGGGCCAGCGCCAGCACCCGGAGGCTGAGGATCGAGTCGCCGCCGAGGGCGAAGAAGCTGTCGTCGCGTCCGACGGCCTCCGCCCGGAGGACTTCGCGCCAGACCTGGGCCATCGCGTGCTCGGCCTCGGTCCGGGGGCGGGCGTCGGGCGGGGTGTCGGGCGCGGGATCGGTAGCGGGATCGGTAGCGGGATCGGTAGCGGATGCGGTAGCGGTTGCGGCTGCCTCGGGTTCCTGCTCGGAGGGCACCCGGGCGTCCAGCACGCCGAGGTGCTCGACCGTCCCGTCGGGGCGCAGCCGGGCCCGTTGCCCGGTGCGCATCAGCCACTGCCCCTCGGCCCACGGGGCCTGCACGAGCTGGCCCGCCGGCTCCCGCCCGGACGACTCCTGGCCCGCCGGCACGATCCCGGCCAGGCACAGCTCCCCCGGAGCGCCGTGCGGCACCGGGGCCAACGTCCGGTCCAGCACGTACAACCGCGCGTTCCCGGGGGGCTGTTCCACGTCGCGGGCCGGTGCGCCGGGCAGCTCCGGGAGGAGGTCGGAGGCGCCGTCCGCCCACAGCCCGATCAGGCGCTCGAAGAGTCCGCTCACCCCCTCCGCCCGGAAGGCGCTGACGGCGCCGCGCGCGAAGGCGAAGAGCACCTCGCAGCCGCCGTCCCGGCCCTCCAGCACGTTGACGGTGACCGGGTACTCGGTCGTCTCCAGCGTCTCGCCGGCGACCACCGACAGC
>NZ_JBHWIV010000079.1:0-41186 GCF_042731675.1 Kitasatospora sp. NPDC059827
GCCTGGGGGCGGGGGCCCGCGGACCGATCCGCGGGCCCCGGCCCCTGCCGTTCCGGGAGGCGTTCGAGGAGGCGTTCGGGGAGGCGTTCGGGGAGGCTCAGTCCTCCAGCCGGAAGCCGACCTTCAACCCGACCTGGTAGTGCTTCACCTGGCCCTCCTCGATGTGGCCGCGGATCTCCGTGACTTCGAACCAGTCGAGGTTGCGCAGCGTCCGGGAGGCCCGCTCCACCCCGTTGCGGATGGCCGAGGCGACGCTCTCGGTCGAGGACCCGACGATCTCGGTCACCCGGTACACGTGGTCGGTCATGGCGGACTCCCTCAGCTGTGCGACGGCCCCCGTCCACCGTGCACCGCCCCCGCCCCGCCCGCACCCCGACGACGGCCGACCGAAGGCCGACCGGAAGCCGGATCCGCCGAGGCGCTTCCTAGAAGGCCGCGCGGACCTCGCCGACCGGGGCGCCGCCGCCGAACAGCGGGGCTGCGCCGATCCGCTCGACCGCGTCGTCCGCGCCGGTCACCCCGAGCCGGCGCAGCGCCGCCGCCAGCACCGGGCCGCGGGCCCGCTCGGAGCCGTCGTCGATCTTGAAGGCGAGGGCCCGGCCGTCCGCCAGCGCGACCACCTGGACGGCCTCGGCGCCCATCTTGGAGAGCGCGCCCGGAACGGACCGCATCAGCAGGGTGTCGGCCCGGCGGGTGCCGGCCACGTACTCGGGGTGGGCGCGCATCGCGTCGGCCACCCGCCGCTGCGCGGTGCCCTCCCCGGCCAGCACCAGGCGGCGGTAGCCGCGGGCCAGGCCGGTCAGCGTGACGGCGAGCAGCGGGGCGCCGCAGCCGTCCACCCCGGTGTGCGCCGGGGTCTCGCCGGTGCCCTCGGCGAGGGCCTCGCGGGCCAGCTCCTGGATCGGGTGCGCCGGGTCGAGGTACGTCTCGGTGTCCCAGCCGTTGGCGACGCAGGCGGCCAGCCAGCCGGCGTGCTTGCCGGAGCAGTCCATCAGGATCGGGGCGCGCCGTCCGCCGGCGGCGAGCAGCAGCTCCGCCTCGGTCTCGTCCAGGGGCAGGTCGGCCGGGGTGCGCAGGGCGGACTCGTCGAGGCCGGCGGAGCTCAGGATGGCCCGTACGCCGTCGAGGTGGAACGATTCCGCGGAGTGGCTGGAGGCCGCCAGGGCCAGCAGCTCGCCCTCGATCGCCAGCCCGGCCCGCAGGGTCGCCATCGCCTGGAACGGCTTGGCGGTCGAGCGGGGGAAGACCGGCGCGTCGGGGTCGCCGAGCGAGAACTCCACCGAACCGTCGGCGGCCAGCAGGACCAGGGAGCCGTGGTGCCGGCCCTCGGTGAAGCCCGAGCGTATGACCTCGGCGAGCACGGGCGGGGTGGCGGACTGGGACATCGCGGAGCCTTCCGGGGGCGAGGGTGGGCCGGGAGGAAGCCGGACCCCACCCACCCCGCGACGACTCACCCGGTCTAGAGCGGCCTCTCCGAGAGCAGGTCGTCGACCCGTGCTTCCCCATCACGGTACCTGCGGGTGATCTCGGCGTTGCAACCGTCCGCCGTCCGCAGCAGCCGCTGGCGGCGGCCGGACACCTCGCGCTCGTGGGCACGCAGCCGCTCCAGGGCGGCCAGAAGTTCCTCCGCCGGGTGGGCCGCCAGGTCGGCGAGCTGGACGTCGCCCATCAGCGCGTCCGCCTCCAGCTGGGACTCCTGGGTGCGCGGCGGCCCGAGGGTGACGTGCCGGGCCGAGCGCCGCACCGTGGAGGGCGCGTCGGTCAGGATGGCCGGCAGCCGGTCCAGCAGGTCACCGCCGGGCTCCTCGCCGACCGCCGGGGACGGGTGGGCGGGGCCGCCGCCGGGGCGCCGGTCGAGCTCGGCGCGCAGGATGTCCATCCGCCCGTGCAGCAGCCGCCGCAGGTAGGACAGGTCGGCCTCCTGCGCCAGGGTCTCCCGGCGCAGGATCCGCAGCTGGTCCAGGCCCAGCGCCTCCAAGTCCGGCTCACCGCCCTGGACGGCCGTCCAGGACCGGTCCCCGGCGGCCTGCGCCACCGGTCCGGAACGGCTCCACGCCGCGCTGCTCGCGTCCATCATCCAGCCCACCTGCCGTCGTCCGATCCCGCCCGCTCGCGGCACCCCGTCCCTGCCGCCGGCCCGGCCCGTCCCCCGACGGGCTCGTGCGTCCCGTCCGTTGGCACGCCCGGGGGCCCCGAAGGGTTCCACTCCCCGGCCGGGACCACCCGCCGGGGCGACCCCGACAGAACGCCTGACCTACCGGCTCGACCGCCCGGCCGAACCCGGCCCGGTGCGGCGGACCTCCAGGCGCGCCGGGCCTTCGTGCGGTCCCCCAGCGTGCCACCCCACCCGGCGCGCGCGCACCGCCCGTGCACCCGAACGGCCCCCTGGCGAACGGGGGTGGCTGATATGACCGGGCCTTTCCGCAGCAGGAGCAGCGCCCGAACCTGCGCAGGCGCGCACTGCACGGCGTGCGCCACCCTTGTGCGCGCCCCGGGTGTACGCCCCCGGATTCCCCCGAGACCCCACGGCGCGCCCCGGTGCTCCGGCACAATGGCGGCATGCGAGCAGTGGTGCAGCGAGTGACCGAGGCCCGGGTGACCGTGGCCGGAGAGACCGTCGGCGCGATCGAGGGGCCCGGGCTCTGCGTCCTGGTCGGCGTGACCCACGAGGACACCCCGGCCAAGGCGGCCCAACTGGCCCGCAAGCTCTGGACGCTGCGGATCCTGCCGGTCGACGGCGAGGGCGTGGAGCAGAGTTGCTCGGACATCGGCGGCCCGCTGCTGGTGATCAGCCAGTTCACCCTCTACGGCGACGCCCGCAAGGGCCGTCGGCCCACCTGGACCGCCGCCGCCCCCGGGCCGGTCGCCGAACCGCTGGTGGACGAGGTCGTGGCCCAACTGCGCGCGCTGGGCGCCAAGGTGGAGACGGGCCGGTTCGGCGCCGACATGCAGGTGGCGCTGGTGAACGACGGCCCGTTCACCGTCCTCGTCGAGGTCTGAGGCCCCGGAGCGCCCGAGGGCCGGGCCCCGGGCCGGCGCCGTGAGGCCCCGGTCCCGCCCCGGCCCGCCCCGGCCCCTGCCCGGCCTACTGCGGGACGATCACGTCCTGGGTGCCCGGCACCGTGCCGGCCAGCAGCACCGCGTCCACCGGCACGTTCCGCTTGACGACCGCCAGCGCGATCGGCCCCAGCTCGTGGTGCCGGGCCGAGGAGGTCACGAGGCCCAGCGCCCGGCCGTCCGGGTCGGAGGCCAGCCGCACCTCGGTGCCGTGCGGGGGCAGCGTCTCCTCGGTGCCGTCCAGGTGCAGGAAGACCAGCCGGCGCGGCGGGCGGCCCAGGTTGTGCACCCGGGCGACGGTCTCCTGGCCGCGGTAGCAGCCCTTCTGCAGGTGGACGGCGGTGCGCAGCCAGTCCACCTCGTGCGGGATGGTCCGGTGGTCGGTCTCGAAGCCGAGCCGGGGCCGGTGGCCCTCGATCCGCAGCGCCTCGTAGGCCCAGACGCCGGCCGCCGGGCCGTACCCGGCGGTGCGCTCCGCCAGCTCGGCGCGCGGCACGAACAGGTCGCGGCCGTACGGGAGTTCGCGGACGGCGGCGGCGCCCTCGACGGAGCCGGTGGAGCCGGCCGGCAGGTGGACCACGGCGTAGTCGGCGGTCGCGTCGACGACCTCCACCCGGTAGAAGAACTTCATGCTCTCCAGGTAGCCGATCAGCGCCTCCTGGGTGCCGGGCTCGACGTGCGCCCAGGTGGTGGTGCCGTCGTCGACCAGGTAGAGGGCGTGCTCGACGTGCCCGTTCGGGGAGAGCACCAGCGCCTCGGTGGCGTGCTGCGGCTCCAGCCCGCTGACGTGCTGGGTGAGCAGCAGGTGCAGCCAGGCGAGGCGGTCCGCGCCGGTGACGGTGAGCACACCGCGGTGCGAGAGGTCGACGAAGCCGGTGCCCCGGGACAGGTTCCGTTGCTCGCGGAAGATGTCGCCGTAGTGGGCGGCGACGCCTTCGTCGGCCCCCTCGGCGGGGACGGCTCCGGGCAGGGCAAGCAGCGGGCTCTTCACACCGGTCATACCGGCCAGCTTACGACCGCTCGTCGGCCCGCCCGGCGGCGCAGTCGGCACAGCGGCCGAAGATGGCGAAATGCTTGAGGTCGGTGTCGAAGCCGTGCTGCTCGCGCAGCCGGTCGATCAGCGGCTGGGCGATCTCGGTGTCGGTCTCGGTGACCTTCTCGCAGTCCCGGCAGACCAGGTGGAGGTGGTGGTGGCGGCCGGCCAGGTGGTAGGTCGGGGCGCCGTGGCCGAGGTGGGCGTGCGAGACCAGGCCCAGCTCCTCCAGCAGCTCCAGGGTCCGGTAGACGGTGGAGATGTTGATGCCGCTGGCGGTCTTGCGGACGTGGCAGAGGATGTCGTCGGGGGTGGCGTGGTCGAGGGCGTCCACGGCCTCCAGCACCAGCTGCCGCTGCGGCGTGAGGCGGTAGCCGCGCTCGCGCAGGTCGGTCTTCCAGTCGCCCGAGAGCTGCCAGTCGGTGGTGCCGGTGTCCGCCACGGTTTCTGTCCCTGCCAAGGTCGGGGGTCCTGGGACAAGTGTAGGGACCGGCCGGCGGCCGGTCCCTACCTCGTACGCAGAACGTCCCGGGACGGGCCTACTTGAAGAAGGCGATGCCGTCGTCCGGCAGGTCGTTGATGTCCTTGATCAGCTGGGCCGGGCTGAGCACCTTCTTGAGCTGCGCGGACATGTACGGGCGCAGCGGCACGTTCGGGGCGGCCTTCTCGCCGACCCAGAGCAGCTCGCCGTTGACGAAGCCGTACAGCCGCTTGCCGCCGGAGTACTCCGGGGAGCCCTCGATCCGGGCCACCGCGTCGGTCGAGACGTCGACCTGCGGCTTGCCGTCGGCCAGCTCGCCGTACCAGATCTCGACCGTGCCGTCGTCGCGGACCGAGGAGATCTCGATCCCGCGGACGCCGCTGGTGCCGTCGTGGTTGCTGGTGATGCGCCAGAAGGCGTGCTCGTTCTCCAGCGGACGGACCTTCTCGCCCTCCTCGTCCAGCACCCAGGTGCGGGAGCGGAACTCCAGGAAGGGGCGGCCGTCGTGACGGATCACGATCTCCTGGCCGAAGTTGCACTTCTCCGTGCCGGGGCCCGCCTCATTGGGCAGAGGGGCGTAGACGCCCGCGCCCTCCCAGGTACCAAGGAGGAAGGCGAGCGGGACGACGTCCCTGTGGAGGTCAGAGGGGATCTCGATCATGTTCCTGGTCGCTGTCGTGGTCGGTGCGGTCTGCCTCAACCGTACGGCAGGGTCAGCGCTGGCCCTGGTACAGCTTCATCACCGAGAAGATGGCGAACCAGGTGATCAGCACGGCCATCAGGGCCAGCAGACCGTCGAAGAAGATTTCCAGACCGGACACGGGGGGCTCCCAGGCGGCGACAGTGTGGTGGATTTTGCTCGCGCTCACTCTATCCGGAGGGCTACGGTCGGTCGCGGTGAGCCCCACCACGTCGGCTTCCGCGCCGCAGCGTAGCCGCCGCGCCGCCTCCCCCGGGCGCCGTTCAAGGTTTGCCCACGGGATTCCACGATGACGGCGGACGGGGGCGGCGGGACCTCTAAGGTGGCGCCATGTCGAAGAAGCTCGTCATCAAGGTGACCGCCGGTGCGGACGCGCCCGAGCGGTGCTCACAGGCCTTCACGGTGGCGGCCGTGGCCGTCGCCAGCGGGATCGACGTCTCGCTGTGGCTGACCGGGGAGTCCTCCTGGTTCGCGGTGCCGGGGAGGGCCGCGGAGTTCGAGCTGCCGCACGCCGCACCGCTGCCGGACCTGCTGGAGTCGATCCTGGCCTCCGGCTCGGTGACGCTGTGCACCCAGTGCGCGGCCCGGCGCGGGATCACCCAGAAGGACACCGTCGAGGGCGTCCGGATCGCGGGGGCGCAGGTCTTCGTCAGCGAGATCATGGCGGACAACGTCCAGGCGCTCGTCTACTGACGCCCTACGGGCGTTCCTCGTGGTCGGGGCGGTCCCGGTCGGGGCGGTCCCGGTCGGGGCGGTCCCGGTCGTGGCCGGGCTCGTCCCACTTCGGGTCCTCCCAGCGCGGGTCGTTCCACCAGTCGTCGTCCGGGTCCCGCTTGTTGGCGAACACCGCGGCGGCCGGCGGGATGACCATCGCGACCACGCACAGCCCCACCGCGGCTCCCACCGAGAAGAACCGCACCACGCCCCAGGCCAGGACGAACAGGCCCAGGCACACGCCCATCATGGCGTAGTAGTAGCGCCGCCGACGCCTCGTCTGCACGTCTTCCACGGTACGACCGAGGGCCCCCGCGCGGCAGGGGCCCTCGGCGTGATCGTCCGTGCCGGTCAGACCGCGATCGCGACCTCGACGGCGGTGCCCTGGGAGGCCACCACCTGACGGTCCACGGTCTGGCCCGGGACCAGCGCCCGCAGGGTCCACTTGCCCGGGCGGGCGAAGAACCGGAACTGGCCGGTCGCCGAGGTGGGCACCTCGGCCGTGAACTCGTTGTTCTCGTCCAGCAGCCGGACGTAGCCGTTGACCGGCTCACCGTCGCGGGTCACCGAACCCTGGATGATCGTCTCGTTCGCCACGTCAACTCCTGCCAGGTCCGGCCCGCCGGCCTTCGCACCGCACATGTCTGTCTCCTTCTGACTTACGGGTCGAGCCGGGGGCTCAGTTGCTGCCGAGCTCGATCGGCACGCCGACCAGGCTGCCGTACTCGGTCCACGAGCCGTCGTAGTTCTTCACGTTCTCCTGGCCGAGCAGCTCGTGCAGCACGAACCAGGTGAGCGCGGAGCGCTCGCCGATCCGGCAGTAGGCGATGGTGTCCTTCGCCAGGTCGATGCCCTCGGCCTCGTAGAGGGCCTTGAGCTCGTCGTCGCTCTTGAAGGTGCCGTCGTCGTTGGCGTTCTTCGCCCACGGGATGTTGCGGGCGCTCGGCACGTGGCCGGGGCGCTGCGACTGCTCCTGCGGGAGGTGGGCCGGGGCGAGCAGCTTGCCGGAGAACTCGTCGGGCGAGCGGACGTCGACCAGGTTGAGGGTGCCGATGGCGGCGATCACGTCGTCGCGGAAGGCGCGGATCGAGGAGTCCACGGCCTGCGCCTGGTATGCGGTGGCCGGACGGGCCGGGACCTCGGCGACCAGGTCGCGGGAGTCCAGCTCCCACTTCTTGCGGCCGCCGTCCAGCAGGCGGACGTCGCCGTGGCCGTACAGCTTGAAGTACCAGTAGGCGTACGAGGCGAACCAGTTGTTGTTGCCGCCGTACAGGACGACGGTGTCGTCGTTGGCGATGCCCTTGGCGCTGAGCAGCGCCTCGAAGCCTGCCTGGTCGATGAAGTCGCGGCGGACCGGGTCCTGGAGGTCCTGCTTCCAGTCGATCCGGACGGCGTTGCGGATGTGGTTCTTGTCGTACGCGGAGGTGTCCTCGTCGACCTCGACGATGACGACCTTCGGGTCGTCCAGGCGGGCCTGGACCCAGTCGGCGTCGACCAGGACGTCGCTGCGGCTCATGGTGGTGTTCTCCATCCGAGGGCGGTTTGCGGAAGGTGCTGCTCAGCTGCTCAGCGGGGGTGCTGCCGGGGTGCTGCCGGGGTGCCCGAACGGAGGCGGTCCGAAATCCTGTCCGAATGATGGGACGGAGGAGGAGAACCGGGACGACCGGGCGGAGGACTGCGGAGTACGGCGGGGACCATCGGCCCCGAGGGCCGGACGAGGTCACCGGAAGGTCGGCGGCGGGCACGAACTGCCCTGCCAGAATGCCGACTCAGCGCATTCGACACAGACAGGCGGCCACGCGGCACAGGTCGACCGCCCGCCGCTTCGTGAGATCCGTCTGTCGCTTCATGCCGACGATGCTAAGGACACCGGAGGCCCGCTGTCATCAGCGTATCGAATGTCGAGACCAGAACGACCGGATACTGGGATTCGCCCTCGGTGCGGCCCGCCGGGCGGCGGGCCGGCCCCCGCCGACGGCCCACAACGGGCGGAAACGACACCGCCCCGCGGTCCGCGCTGGACAGCGCGTCTCGCGGAGCGGAACGGGGGGTGCCCCTTCGGAACGGCCGGCGGCGGCCGGCGGGCGGGCAGCAGGCGGGCGGCGGGTCAGCCCAGCAGCTTGACGTCCTTGCCCTCGAAGGACAGCTGGAGGCCCTCCGGCAGCGGCGCCACGCCGTCCTTCGCGGCCAGCTGGAGGCCGGCCGGCATCGAGTCCAGGGTGAAGCTGGCCGGCTCGATCTTCCGGTTGCCCAGCCCGGCGACCATCTCGGCCAGCGAGCTCAGCTTGAGACCGTCCACGGTGATGGTGTTGCCCGTGTTATGCACGGTGGCCTCACCCACCGAGACCGGCCCCAGCGAGGCCTTGACCTTGCCCGGGCCGCCGTACGACAGGCTCAGCCGGGCGTTGCCGCCGACCGGCAGCGAGGCGCCGCCCATCAGCTGGGAGGCCGGGGGCAGCAGCTGGGCGAGGTCCTGGTAGCTGATCACGCCGCTGCCGGCGCCGCTGTCCACGGTGGCGCTGTTCAGGCTGTCGCTCACCTCGACCCCGGACAGCTTCGCCTTGAAGGAGTGCAGCGCCACCTGCTGCCCGTTGTTCCGGACGGTCAGCCCGTCCGAGGAGATCCGGACGTCGTCCAGCTTCTTCGAGACCACCTGGGTGAGGAACGGGAAGCCCTCGATCGTGACGTCCGGGCGCTGGCTCATCCGGCCGTTCTTCACCAGCTGGTCGGCGGCCTCGTCCTCGGCCACTCCGACCGCGATCCGGTCCGCGCCCACCAGCAGCCCGGAGAGCACCACCAGGCCGATCGTCGCCTTCAGCCATCCGCGCATCGTGTCCCCCGTCGTCGCCGGTCGCCGTCGTCCGTCCCGGAGCCGCGCCGGGCGCGACCCTCCCGCACGACCGTACGACGTCCCGCCCCGGACGGTGGTTCCGGGGCGGGACGCGGTCGTGACGTACCCGACTCAGCCGGCCAGCAGCCCGGTGGCCATCCAGATCAGCGGCGCGGCCACCGCCAGCGGCAGCGCGACGCCCGCCGTCATGTGCACGAAGCGGGACGGGAAGTCGTACGCCGCGACCCGGCGGCCGACCAGCGCCCCCACGCCGGCGAGCGCGCCCAGCGCCGGCGGCGCACCCACCAGCAGGCCCAGCAGCACCGCGGCGACCAGACCCAGCACCGGGCCCAGCTGCTTCGGCCCGGGCAGCGGAGCCGCCGCCAGCACGGTGGCCAGCGCGACCGCGCCCACCCCCGCCGGCACCCAGTCGGCCAGCAGCAGCGTGGTGCACAGCGCCGTCACCACGGTGGCCGACCCCAGCACCGTCAGCGCGTAGAACCGCTCCTTCGGGTCCGACGGGCGGAACGTCTGGAGCACCAGCACCAGCAGGAAGAACCCGCCCAGGGCGCCCACCACGGCCGCCGCACCGCCGTCGGCGTCCGCCAGCAGCACCGCCACGTCGGCGGTGAGCCCGGACAGCGCGGCCAGCAGGATGCCCTGCCGGGCCGGCCACATGCCGTTCAGCCGGAACCAGCCGGCCGCCGTGAGCAGCTGCAGCGCCGCCACCACCAGGGCCAGCGCCACCTGCCCCAGCGCGGCACCGCCGGCCAGCAGCGCGGCCACGGCGGCGGTGATCAGGGCGGGCTGGAGGCCCGGATCGATGATCGGCGAACCGGTCCGACCGCCCGGGGCCGCTGCCGCGGCCGGGGACAGGGCCCCCGGGAACGGGACGCCCGGCACCGGCTGCACCGGGACGGCGCCGTACGACGGGGTGGCGGGCAGGTCCGGGCGCTTGAGCGTCATGGTCGGCGGGTCGAAGCCCGGCCCGGCGTCGGGCGCCCCGACGGGCGGCACTGCGGCCGCCGGATGCCCGACCGGCGCGCCCTGCGGGGCACCGTGCTCCGGGAAACCCTGCTGCGGGGCGGTCCGCGGCGCCGGGGCGGGCGCCCCGGCCGGAGCCGCGTGCCGCGCCCGGGAGGGCGGCGGCGGGGCCTGCGGCGGGTACGACTGCGGGTACGGCTGCGCCGCCGGAGGCTGCGGCGGGTACGGCTGCGCCGGGCCCTGCCGGGGGTACGGCTGCGCAGCCGGGGGCTGCTGCACCGGCGGCCGGCCGTACTGCGGCGGCGGGGCGACCGGCATCGCGCCGGAGACCGTCACCGGCGGCAGCAGCGTGGTGGCCGCCGCGTCGTCCAGCGGCGGGACGGGCGGGAGCAGCGTGGTCGCCGCGTCGTCCAGCGGGGGCACCGGCGGCAGCACGGTGGTGGCGTCGGCGTCGTCCACCGGATAGCCGTACGGGTGCTGCGGCTGCTGCGGGTGCTGCGGCGCGTGCTGCTGCTGGTACTGCTGCGGATGCGGATAGGGCTGCTGCGGCTGCTGCGGCCAGTTGCCGTAGCCGCCGCCGTGGTTCGGGTCGTTCATGTCCGTCACGCCGCTCAGCCTCCCGCGAACGGCGGGAGGATCTCGACCGTCCCGCCCTCGGTCAGGGCCACCGTCGCGTGGTCCCGGCCGCCGACCTGCGCGCCGTCGACCAGGTACGAGCAGTGCCCGAGCAGCTGGACGAGCTTCGGCCGGTCGGCGTGCCGCTGCCTGGCCGTGGCCAGCGCCTCCGCCAGGGTCGCCGCCTCGTACGGCTCCTCGGCCAGCCCGGCCTCGGACTTCGCCGCCGCCCAGTAGCGGATCGTCCCGCGCGCCCGGGCGCCGCTCGCGGGCTCGGTGGTCGCGCCCATCGGGCCACCCCATTCCGTTCGTCCTCGCCCGGCCCCGGTGACCCGGTCCGGCTCGCCACCGGAGCTGCCCCGACCACTCGAACGATGGACCCGGGCAGCGCCGCCGATGTGCGTCCCATGATGGCGTGTCCGCCGGTGCGAGCGGCAATCGCCCTGGCCCGACCGGCCCGCAGCGGCGCTCGAAGCTGTGGCCAGGCTCACCCGGCGCACGCCCGGATTGGGCGAACCGTCGGATTCGCGCACTCCCGGCACGCGGAGCGGTCGGCTATCCTCGACCTCCAAGAGGGATCCGGGCAGAGTCGCCCCCGGGTCCTTTTGTGCTTTCAGGACGCCAGTACGGACGTTCGTGCGATTCGTCGGCCCACCCCCGGCGCATCGCGGGAACCGCCCCGCTCTCGCGGCACAAGGACGTGCCGGGCCTGCCGGGGTGTCGCCACCCGGCACCGGGCCGCCACCCGGGACCGGACCAGACCGGAGGGTTCGCGGGATGAACAGGGCAGAAACGGTGCGCCGCGGGTTGCGGGACCCCCGGTGCGCCGAGTGCTCCCACGAGACCCCCGGGGCGTCCTCCCCCCTCCCCTCAGCACCTGCGCCCACCGGCTGCGGCGGCAGCCTGGGCGCGACCGCGACGACCCGGAAAGGGGACCCCCGGGTATGAGTTCACTGCTCCTCCTCACCAACGCACTGCAACCGTCCGCCGAAGTGCTACCCGCCCTCGGCCTGCTGCTGCACAACGTCCGGGTGGCCCCCGCCGAGGGATCCGCCCTGGTCGACACCCCCAGCGCGGACGTCATCCTGGTCGACGGGCGGCGCGACCTGCCGCAGATCCGCAGCCTGTGCCAGCTGCTGCGCTCCACCGGCATCGGCTCCCCGCTGATCCTGGTGGTCACCGAGGGCGGCCTGGCCGCCGTGACCGCCGAGTGGGGCATCGACGACGTCCTGCTGGACACCGCCGGCCCGGCCGAGGTCGAGGCCCGGCTGCGGCTCGCGCTCGGCCGCCTCCAGGTCGCCGCCGACGACAGCCCGATGGAGATCCGCAACGGCGACCTCTCGGTCGACGAGGCCACCTACTCCGCCAAGCTCAAGGGCCGGGCGCTCGACCTCACCTTCAAGGAGTTCGAGCTGCTCAAGTACCTCGCCCAGCACCCCGGCCGGGTCTTCACCCGGGCCCAGCTGCTCCAGGAGGTGTGGGGCTACGACTACTTCGGCGGCACCCGCACGGTGGACGTGCACGTCCGGCGGCTGCGCGCCAAGCTCGGCGTGGAGAACGAGCAGCTGATCGGCACCGTGCGCAACGTCGGCTATCGCTTCGTCGTCCCGGAGAAGGCCGACAAGAGCGAGCGTCCGGACCTCTCCCAGCGCCCCTCGGCCCCACTGGAGGCCTGACGGGGACCGGCCCGAGGAGCCGGGCGGGTCGGGCGGGCCGTCGGCCCGTCCGGCTCGTCCGGATTGCTCCCGGTCCCGCCCCGGAACGGCCCCAGCTCCCACTGCCGCCCCGGGGACCACACGCGTAGACTCCCCCCGTGGCCAAGGTGACGCGCGACGATGTAGCCCGACTGGCTGGGACCTCGACCGCGGTCGTCAGCTACGTGATCAACAACGGGCCGCGCCCGGTCGCGCCCGCGACCCGGGAGAAGGTCCTCGCGGCGATCGAACAGCTCGGCTACCGGCCGAACAGCGTCGCCCAGGCGATGGCCTCCCGCCGGACCAACCTGATCGGCATGGTCGTCCCGGACGCCCGCCAGCCCTTCTTCGCCGAGATGGCCCACGCCGTCGAACGGGCCGCCTCCGAGCGCGGCAAGCTCGTCCTGATCGGCAACTCCGACTACGTCGACGACCGCGAGGTCCACTACGTCCGCGCCTTCCTCGGCATGCGGGTCTCCGGGCTGATCCTGGTCAGCCAGGGCCCCTCCCAGCGCGCCGCCGAGGAGTTCGCCGCGATGGAGGGCGCGAAGGTGGTGCTGCTGCACCGCCGCCCCGAGGCGATCGACGACGTCGCGGTGGTCACCGACGACGTGGGCGGCGCCGAGGCCGTCGTGCGCCACCTGCTGGAGGTGCACGGGCACCCGTACGTGGCCTGCTTCGGCGGCCCGGTGGAGTCCCCCGCCCCCGGCGACCCGGTCATCGACCACGTCGAGGGCTGGCAGCGCGCCATGGACGCCCACGGCATCCCCACCGAACCGCACCTGATCGACGCCCCCTTCCACCGCTACGGCGCGTACGACGTCGCGCTGCGGCTGCTGCGCTCGCCCGACCGGCCCCGGGCCGTCTTCTGCTCCACCGACGACCAGGCGATCGGCGTGCTGCGGGCCGCCCGCGAGGTCGGCCTGCGCGTCCCCGAGGACCTCGCGGTGGCCGGCTTCGACGACGTGCCCGAGGCCGCGCTCGCCGACCCGCCGCTGACCACCGTCGCCTCCGACCGCGACGCGATGGCCCGGGCCGCCGTGGACCTGGTGCTGGACGACTCGCTGATGGTGCCCGGTTCGGACACCGAGCGGGTCCGCAAGTTCCCGTCCCGCCTGGTCATCCGCCGTTCCTGCGGCTGCGGCGGGGCCGCACCCGACCGGGCCCCGCTGGACTAGCCGGAGCGGAACCGCCGGTTCCGCTCCAAGAGCTGCCTGACCAGGCTTTATGAGAAGTCAACGGGCTTCTCGCCGCGTTCTGAGCCGCTTCTCATCCCGTCCTCATCCACCGGGCGGAACTTGGTCGGCATGAGCGAACAGCGGCACAACCCCAGCGAGCAGTACGGTCCGTACGAGCCCCGCGTCATCGAGGGCACCGTGCTGGGCTCCGACACCGACGGCACCGACCCGCGCACCGACCCGCGCACCGGGTACGGCCACCACCAGGACGGCACCGACCCGTACGCCGGGTACGGCCACCACCAGGACCACTCCGGTGCCGCCTTCGGCGCGACGCCCCCTCCGCCGCCGATGCCGCCCGAGCCCCCGACGCTGCTCGGCCACCCCTCCGGCCCCGAGGGCCCCGGCCGCCACGGCGGCCGGGCCCGGCGCGGCCTGCTGCGCGGGCGGCTCGCCCTGGTGACCGCCGTCGCCGCGATCGCCGCCGTCATCGGCGGGGTCACCGGCGGGGTCATCGCCGCCGACCGGCAGTCCTCCGACAACCGGGTCGGAACGATCGCCAGCCCCGTCTCCGCCCGCACCGACGGCACCGCCAACGTGCCCGCCATCGCCGCCGCCGTCTCGCCCAGCGTCGTCCAGATCACCGTCAAGGAGAGCAACGGCACCGCCACCGGCACCGGCGTCGTCCTCAACGCCGACGGCCAGATCCTCACCAACTTCCACGTGATCGACGGCGCGTCGGCCGGCGGCCGGATCACCGTCACCTTCAAGGACGGCTCCACCGCCCCCGCCACCGTGACCGGCACCGACAAGAACCTCGACGTCGCCGTGATCACCGCCAGCGGCGCCAAGAACCTCACCCCCGCCGTCCTCGGCGACTCCTCCACCGTCGCCATCGGCGACCCGGTCGTCGCCATCGGCAACCCCGACGGCCTCACCGGCACCGTCACCTCCGGCATCATCAGCGCCGAGAACCGCGACGTCACCGTCCAGCTCGACGAGGGCTCCACCAGCGGCAACGGCGGCTTCGGCCTCCCGTTCCTGCCCGGCATGCCCGGCCTGCGCGGCGGCGGCGCCCAACAGCAGCAGCAGAACAGCGGCAGCAGCACCACCTACAAGGCCTTCCAGACCGACGCCGCCCTCAACCCCGGCAACTCCGGCGGCCCGCTGATCAACGCCAACGGCCAGGTCATCGCCATCAACTCGGCGATGTACGCGCCCAGCGGCTCCGGCTCCTCGGGCAGCAGCGGCGCCGGCAGCGTCGGTCTCGGCTTCGCCATCCCGATGAACGACATCAAGCAGGTCCTGCCGAAGCTCGAATCCGGCCAGAGCCTGTGAGCCACAATCCGTAGGAGCCGGTGAACGTCCGCGAGGCGGACAATTGCCACCAGCAGCAGACCCAGCAGACCCGACAGCGGGCCCTCCACCCGACGAGAAAGGGCAGCAGCCCATGACCCCGTCCGCCGACGACCGCACCCCCGCCGAGGCCGGCCACCCCTCCGCCCGGCTCCTCGTGGTCGACGACGAACCCGCCCTCCGGGACGCCCTGGAGAGCAGCCTCGCCTTCGAGGGCTACGAGGTCGCCACCGCCACCGACGGCTACGAGGCCCTGGAGTCCGTCGAGCGCGACAAGCCCGATCTCGTCCTGCTGGACATCATGATGCCGCGGATGGACGGCCTCACCGCCGTCCGCCGGATGCGCTCCCGCGGCGACACCGTCCCCGTCCTGATGCTCACCGCCCGCGACGCCGTCGGCGACCGCGTCACCGGGCTCGACGTCGGCGCCGACGACTACCTCGCCAAGCCCTTCGAACTCGACGAACTCCTCGCCCGCGTCCGCGCCCTGCTGCGCCGCAACGCCCTCGCCACCGAGGCCGCCGCCCGCGCCGCCGCCGAGGACGACAGCGAGGTCCTCGCCTTCGCCGACCTGCGGATGAACACCGCCACCCGCGAGGTCACCCGGGCCGGCAAGCCCGTCGAACTCACCCGCACCGAGTTCATGCTGCTGGAGATGTTCCTCTCACACCCCCGGCAGGTCCTCACCCGCGAACAGATCCTCAAGGCGGTCTGGGGCTTCGACTTCGAGCCCTCCTCCAACTCCCTTGACGTGTACGTCATGTACCTGCGCCGCAAGACCGAGCAGGGCGGCATGCCGCGCCTCATCCAGACCGTCCGCGGCGTCGGCTACGCCCTCCGCCCGGCCGCCGGCACCAGCGCGTGAACGCTGTTCCGCCCCCGCCGCTGGCCCCGCCGCGGGTGGTGCCCGGCAGACGCCAGCGCGTGGTCCAGTGGTACCGCTCCCGCTCCCTGCGCGGTCGCCTCACCTTCATGAGCGCGGCCGCAGTGGCCGTGGCCATCGCGCTGTCCGCGCTGGCCTGCTGGTTCATCGTGGACAAGCAGCTGTACAGCCAGGTCAAGACCGACCTGGTCAGCGCACCCCCCGCCATGGTCGGGAAGAACCTCAACCTGTACGCGAACCCGGAAGCCGCGCTCGCCGCCAACCAACCCCGTCCTGGCACACCGGAGTTCAGCGGTGCGGCACCCCGCGACACCCAGTTCGTGACCCCGAACGGCGTGGGCCTGCCCCCCGGCTCGAACCGGGCGATCGTGATCAAGCCGGAGGACGCCGCCGCGTTTCAGCTCAAGCCCGGCCAGTACATCGTCCGGGACGGGCACTACACGAACGGCGACCCGGCGCTCGTCCGGCTCAGCTCCGTGCAGCACGTCTCGCAGCCCACCGTCGCCATGGTCGCGACCCCGACCCAGCCCATCGAGGAATCCCTCCAGGGCCTCGCCATCCTCCTCGGCGCCGTCTCCCTCGGCGGCATCCTGCTCGCCGCCGTCGCCGGCCGCCTGGTCGCCCACTCCTCCCTCAAGCCGGTCGACCAACTCACCGACGCCGTCGAGCACATCGCCCGCACCGAGGAAGTCGGCAGCACCATCCCGGTGAACGGGGACGACGAGATCGCCCGGCTGTCCACGTCCTTCAACTCGATGAGCACCGCCCTCGCCAACTCCCGCGAGCGCCAGACCCGGCTGATCGCCGACGCGGGCCACGAGCTGCGCACGCCGCTCACCTCCCTGCGCACCAACGTCGACCTGCTGATCCGCAGCAACGACACCGGCCGCCCGCTGCCCCCGGCGACCAAGACCAAGCTGCTGGGCAACATGAAGGCCCAGATGCAGGAACTCACCGTGCTGATCGGCGACCTGCTCCAGCTCTCCCGCCCCGACACCCCGAAGGCCGGCCCGAACCTGACCGTGGTCGCCCTGCACGAGATCGCCGGGCGCGCGGTCGAGCGGGCGAAGCTCCGCGGCCCCGGGCTGGTCTTCGAGACGACCGTCGAGCCCTGGTACGCGCACGGCGACGCGGCGGGCCTGGAGCGGGCCGTGATCAACCTGCTGGACAACGCGGTGAAGTACAGCCCGCCCGCCGGCACCATCGAGGTCCGGCTCCAGCAGGGCGTGCTGACCGTCCGCGACCACGGTCCCGGCATTCCGCCGGACGAGCTCCAGTACGTCTTCGACCGGTTCTGGCGCTCCCCGTCCTCGCGTCAACTCCCAGGCTCCGGCCTGGGGTTGTCGATCGTCGCGCAGAGCGTCCGGGAGGCGGGCGGCGAGGTCACGCTGGGCCCGGCCCAGGACGGCGGCCCCGGCGCGCTGGCGACCGTACGACTTCCCGGCGGCCCCGCCCCCGAGTAGCCGCCGGGAACGGCAGGACGGGCGGGGCGCCCCGACAGCGCCCCGCCCGTCCCGGGCCCCGTCACCGGGGCCGGTGTCCGGCTCTCGGTCAGTCGATGTCGCTGCCCGGGCCGAGGACCTTGACCCGGTCCTGCGCCGGCGGCTTCAACGGCGAGGCCGCCGAGCTGTGGGCCGTCAGGTAGGCCGTGAAGACGTCCAGGTCGGAGGCGCCGACGAGCTTGTCGGTGCCGGCCGCGAAGGCCGGGAAGCCGTCGCCGCCGCCGGCCAGGAACTCGTTGGCGGCGACCCGGTACTTGGCGGCCGGGTCGACCGGTGCGCCGTTCAGCCGGATCGAGTCCAGGACCACCCGGGCCGCGCCGGTCCTGCGCATGTCCAGGGTGTAGTGGAGGTTCGAGGAGACCTGGAGGATCTTCGGCGCCGCGTCGTTGAGACCGCTCACCTGCTGCTGCAGCAACTGGACCAGCTGGGCGCCGGTCAGCGTCTTGACCTGCATCATGTTGGTGAACGGCTGGACGGTGAACGCCTCGCCGTAGGTCACCACGCCGTCGCCCTCACTGCCCGAGGCCTTGTGGACCAGGTCGGAGCGCAGCCCGCCCGGGTTCATGAAGGCCACCTGGGCGCCGCCCTTGTCGGCCGGGGCGAGACCCTCCAGCTGCGCGTCGGCGATCACGTCGCCGAGCGGCTTCTCCAGGTCGCTGCTGCCCCGGCCGTTGATGTCCGAGGCGATGTAGCCGATCGGCCGGTTGGCCTTCGGGGCGGCCAGCTTGGAGTAGTGGTCGATCAGCGCCGTCATGTCCGGGGCCTTCTCGACCGTGCGCCGCACCACGTGGTTCTCGGCCTTGACCGACGGGCGGACGATCTCGCCGGTGGTCTTGTCCAGCTTCATGTCGATCTCGGTGAACAGCCGGCCGAAGGAGGCGGCACTGGTCACCGAGCGCGGCACACCGTTGGGGTCGGGGATGCTGCAGGCGTACGCGTTGTGGGTGTGGCCGGTGACGATGGCGCCGACCGCCGGGTCGATCTTCTTCGCAATGTCGACGATCGGGCCGGAGATGCCCTGACCGGCCGCGCCGCAGTCGTAGTTGTAGACGCCGCTGGCCGGGTAGCCGCCCTCGTGGATCAGCGCGACGATCGAGTTGACGCCCTTGGCCTTGAGCTCCGCGGCGTACTTGTTGATCGTGGTGACCTCGTTGGCGAACTTGAGGCCCTTGACGCCCTCGGCGGTGACGATGTTCGGCGTGCCCTCCAGGGTGACGCCGATGAAGCCGATCTTGACGCCCTGCGACTTGGTCACCCAGTACGGCGGCAGCAGCGGCTTGCCGGACTGCTCGTCGGTGACGTTGGCCGACAGGTAGTTGAAGTTGGCGCCCTTGAAGGTCCGGCCGGGCTCGTAGCAGCCGTCGGTCGGGTGGCAGCCGCCCTCCTGCTTGCGCAGCAGCTCCGTCGCGCCCTGGTCGAACTCGTGGTTGCCGACCGAGGTGACGTCCAGTCCGAGCTTGTCCATCGCCTCGATGGTCGGCTCGTCGTGGAACAGCGCCGAGGTGAGCGGGCTGGCACCGACGATGTCGCCGGCCGCGACGGTGATCGAGTCGTCGGCCGGGATCCGCGCCTTGCGCAGCTCGGTGGCCAGGTACTCGATGCCGCCGGCCGGGGTCGAGACCTCCTTGCCGGTGGCCGGGTCGATCTCCTTGATCGTGCCGGAGGAGCCCGCCGGGGGCTCCAGGTTGCCATGGAAGTCGTTGATCGCCAGCAGCTGGAGGTTGACGGTCTTGTGACGCTTGGCGTTGGCGTCGGCGGCCTGAGCGGCCGTCGGCACGACCACCGTGCCGAACAGACCTGCGGCGGCGACGACGGCGAACGCCGCCCGTCGGGATCTGACGGTGAGCATGAGGGATCCCCTGCACCTCGGAGGAGCACGCGGGCGGCGGAGCGCGCCGGCGCGTGGGCAATGTGTTGCGCGAGTGCAGCCTAGGGTCAACGCGCGTAGCTGTCAGGACGTCGAACGTAACGAGAGGATTACCTGCTGACGAACCACCGCCGTCGGACCGGGACGGACCGCCTGCACACGATCCCCCGGCCCCGCCCGACACCCCGCCCGACGCCCGGCCCGGTCCCCGGCCCGCCCCCCAGCAGCGGCGCCTGCTCAGACCCCCGGCTCGGCCGCCAAGTGCCGCTCGGCCCGGACCCGTTCGGCCACCGCGTCCTCGGTCATCGCGCGGTCGGTGTACACCAGCGGCCGCTCGGTGTCGGTGATGATGTGCTTCACCACCTGCACGTTGCCGTTGACGTCCCAGACCGCGATACCCGGCGACAGGGTCGGGATGATCTCCACCGCCCAGCGCGGCAGGCCCAGCACCCGGCCGGTGGCCCGCGCCTCCTCGGCCTTCTGCATGTAGATCGTCCGGGTGGAGGCCATCTTCAGGATCGCCGACGCCTCCTTGGCCGCCGCGCCGTCCACCACGTCCGACAGGTGGTGCACCACCGCCACGAAGGAGAGCCCGAGCCGGCGGCCGAACTTCAACAGCCGCTGGAACAGCTGGGCCACGAACGGGCTGTTGATGATGTGCCAGGCCTCCTCGACCAGGAAGATGCGCTTCTTCCGGTCCGGCCGGATCCAGGTGTGCTCCAGCCACACCCCGACGATCGCCATCAGGATCGGCATCGCGATCGAGTTGCGGTCGATGTGCGAGAGGTCGAAGACGATCAGCGGCGCGTCCAGGTCGATGCCGTCCGTGGTCGGGCCGTCGAACATGCCGCGCAGGTCGCCGTCGACCAGCCGGTCCAGCACCAGCGCCACGTCCAGGCCCCAGGACTGCACCTCGTCCACCGCCACGCCCAGCGACTCCACCGAGGACAGCTCGGGGCTGCGCAGGGTGTCGATGATGTCGTCCAGCACCGGCTGGCGGTCCGTCACCGAGGCGACCACATGGGCGTGCGCGGCCTTCAACGCGAAGCCCGCCCGCTCCTCCAGGCCGCGCCCCATCGCCACCTCGATGATGGTGCGCAGCAGCGACAGCTGGCCGGTCTGGGTGATCGCCGGATCCAGCGGGTTGAGCTTCACCCCGCCGTCCCTGGCCGCCATCGGGTCCAGCCGGATCGACTTTATGCCCAGCGCGTTGGCGATCAGGTTCCACTCGCCGACGCCGTCCTCGCCCTGCGCGTCCAGCACCACGACCTGCCGGTCACGGAACCTCAACTGCCGCAGCACGTAGGTCTTCTCCAGCGCCGACTTGCCGTTGCCGGACTCCCCCAGCACCAGCCAGTGCGGGGCGGGCAGCTGCTGCCCGTACAGCTGGAAGGGGTCGTAGACGTACCCCTTGCCGCTGTACACCTCGCGCCCGATGATCACGCCCGAGTCGCCCAACCCCGGTGCGGCGGTGGGCAGGTAGACCGCCTGCGCCTGACCGGTGGAGGTACGCACCGGCAGCCGGGTGGTCTCCACCTTGCCGAACATCAGGCTGGTGAACGCGTCGGTGAGGTTGCCGATCGCCATGGGTGGCCTCCTGGTGCCGGCGAGGGGTGGTCGGGCGCGGTGGGTGGTCGGGAGCGGCAGGCGGACGGGCCCGGTCCCGGAGGACCGGCGCGGGAGTCAGCGGCGGATGCCGGTGGCGAACGGCAGGGTGTTGACGAAGGCCCGGTGGTGCTCGCGGTCGCACCACTCCAGCTTGAGGTAGCTCTTGCCGGCCGAGGCCCGGATGGTCCGCTTGTCGCGGGCCAGCGCGTCGGGGTTGCGCGAGGAGACCGTGATGTAGCCGACCAGGTTCACCCCGGCCGCGCCGGAGGCCAGGTCGTCACCGCGCTGGTCCACCCGGCCGGTGTGGGCCAGGTCGCGCGGGTCGACCGTGCGGTTCATCTTGGCCGCGCGACTGGCCTCCGCCTCGTCGTTGGTCTTCTCGGTCAGCATCCGCTCGATCGCGACGTCGGTGGGCTCCAGGTCCATCGTCACCGCCACCGTCCGGATCACGTCCGGGGTGTGCACCAGCAGCGGCGCCAGGAAGTTGACGCCCACCGGGGTGAGCGGCCACTCCTTGACCCAGGCGGTGGCGTGGCACCACGGCTCCCGGGTCACCGACTCCCGGGTCTTCGCCGTCAGGTACTGGGGGTGGGTCGCGTCCAGCTCGGCCGGCCAGGCGTTGCGCCGGGACATCGCCTGGATGTGGTCGATCGGGTGGTCCGGGTCGTACATCGAGTGCAGCAGCGAGGACAGCCGGGCCTGGCCCAGCGGCTGGCGCACCCGGATGTCCGCCTCCGCCAGCCGGGCGCAGATGTCGGTCAGCTCGCGGGCCATCACGGCCGCCAGCCCGTCGTCGTCCCGGGCCCGCCCGCCGGTCGCGGTGCGGCCCATCGCGTGCGCCTCGGCGGCCAGGTCCCGGGTGTAGTGCATGCACGCCACCAGGTACGCCCGGTGCTGCTCCGAGGAGGTCGACACCATCGACTGCAGCTGGTCGTACGAGTCCTGCAGCCAGCGCGGCGCGTCGTGGTCGCCGCGGCGCTCGACGTCCTTGGCGTGGGCGTCCGGGTCGGCCGGCAGGGTGCGGGCCAGGATCTGCAGCCGGGTCACGAAGCCGTCCCCGTTGGCGACGTGCTTCAACAGCGTGCCGAACCGGTCGACCAGCGCCTCCTGGTCCTCCGAGTCGCGCAGCCCGACGCCCGGGCCCTCGATCTCGATCGCGGCCGTCACCGTCCGCCGCTCCAGGTGCATCAGCACCCCGACCTCGTCCGGCCCGAACGGCGCGGTCAGCCAGCGCAGCCGCCCCACCCCGGGCGGCGGACCGACCTCCACCTCCCGGCCGTCCATCCGGGTGCCCGCGTCCATCGCGTCCGAACGCCACAGCCCGCGCCCGCTGCGGACCGTCCTGCGGTAGGTGCGGTTGATCTCCACCCACCGGTAGAACGTCCGCTTGCGGTACGGCACGTAGACCGCCGCGATGGCCAGCAGCGGCAGGCCGATCAGACCGGCGATCCGCAGCGCCAGGACCGGCATCAGCAGACCCCAGAGCATCCCGAGGAACGCCCCGAAGATGATCAGCATGATCTCCCCGGACTCCCGGTTGCGGCCGATCACCGCGTTCGGGCGGGCCTTGCCGATCAGGTAGGTGCGGCGCTGGTGCACGTACGGCTGGGCGTACTGGGCCCCGTACTGGCCGAGCGGTTCGCTGCTCACTTACCCGTCACCCTCCCTTCGCTGGATTGCTGTCGCGGTTCGGAACCGAGGCCTGCGGCGGCGGCCCGGCCTGCGGCGGCGGGGCCGGCGTCCGGCCGGCGTGCGCGGCGATGCCGGGCGCGACCGAGCCGCCGCCCGCGCCCCCGCCGCCCCCGGCCCCCTGCGGACCGCGGTCGCCGTGGGTGGAGATGCCCTGCTTCATCAGGTTCGCGGTCCCGTTGATCATCGCCGAACCGGCCTGCACCGCACTGGCCCGGGCCCCGCGCATGTTCAGCATCTCGTCGCCGAAGGTCGGGACGAAGCGGTACACCGCGGCGCTCGCGAAGATCGACAGGAACAGGATCGCCAGCCCGGACAGCACCCGGGCGAAGTCGTCGTTGGCCCCGGCACCGGTCGCCACCGCGCCCGCCAGACCCAGGATGATCACGATGATCGGCTTCGCCAGGTCCACCGCCAGCATCATCCCGGCCCACCGGCGCACGTGCTTCCACAACTGCCGGTCCACCAGCCCCGCGTACACCGCCGTCCCCAGCAGCGCCCCCACGTACAGCATCGCCGCCCGGATCACCAGCTCGATCCAGAGCACCGCCGCCGCCAGCACCGCGACCAGCGACACCAGCACCAGGATCAGCGGGCCGCCGCCGACGTTCCCCTTCTCCAGGGTGTCGGCGAACCCACCCAGGTACGTCCCGGTGTCCGACTTCGTCCCGACCGCGATCGCCTTCGTCAGCCCGTCCGTCACGCTCACCACGGTGAACAGGATCAACGGCGTGAACGCCGAGGCCACCACCGTCAGCCACAGGAAGCCGACCGCCTCCGAGATCGCCGTCGTCAACGACGCCCCGCGCACCGCCCGCTTGGTCACCGCCAGCAGCCACAGCACCAGCGTGATCACCGTCGACACGGCGAACACCACGGCGTACTGCTGCAGGAACGACTGGTTGGTGAAGTCCACCGACGTCGTCCCGTCGATCGCCCCCGACAGGTTCCGCACCACCCACGCCGCCGCCTGGGCACACCCCTTGGCGAGCGACCCGAGCGGATCGGTCACGTTGCTGACGCCGCCGCCGGGGACCGTTCCCCCAGGCTTGGAGGCGCAGTAGACGTCACTGCCGGGCAACGGCAGTACGTCGCAGTTGTTGCTCGCGGACGGAGTCGGGGTCGGAGTCGGGGTCGGGGTCGGATCCACGGCGAAGGCACGCGAAGCCATACCGATGACCACCATCTGCGCGAAGCTGATGGCGGCCATGACCCCGCCGAACCGGGGTAGCCATCGCCCTATCCCACCGTCAACGCGCATAGCGGAAGCCTCCGAACTGCTCTGCTGTTCCGGCAATCTCGTCGGCCGTGGCGGCCTGCTGGTCACCTGGCATGGGGGCCGGGCCTGCCTTGCGGGTGAAGTCGGTCAGCTTCCAGTCGCTCCCCGTCCAATGGAGCGAGAGCGTGAGGGTGAACCAGTTGGCGGTCACCGGTTGGACGGAGCTCTGGCCGGCGAGGCCGGTGAGGCCGGTGCACCACACCTCGACCTTGGCGTCCTGGTCGGCGTAGGCCGTCGACTTGGTGCCGACGGGGACGGTGCGGCTGACGAAGGTGAGGCCCTTGGGCGCGTGCCCCTGGGCGTCGAGGCCGTAGCGGGCGACGGTGTCGCCGCCGAAGCCCTGGTCCAACCGGCTCTGCAGGGCCGCGGCGGAGCCCGGGTCGGCGATGGTGGCGACGATGGTGTGGCGGCTGTCGGCGCGGAACATGTCCGCGGAGCCGATCGCCACGGCGTAGTTGGCGGCGGCGGACTGGGCGCCCTGGTCGCTGTGCGGGTAGCCGGAGGCGATGCCGTTGACGGTGGTGCCGACGGGCTGGTCGCCGCTGGGCGCGGGGCCGGCGCCGGAGCCGGCGCTGGGGGCCGCCCGGTCGGCGGAGCTGCCGCCGCTGCCGGGGTCCGGTTTGCCGCGGTTGGCGACGGAGATGGCGACGACGAGCAGGGTGACGACGACGAGGACGGTCAGCAGGGTGCGCAGCGGCCTGGACTGACGGCTGGTCGGCAGTGCGGAGGGCTGTTCGTCGACCGGCAGCCGCGTACGGGTGTGCGGCTGGTCGTCGGACAACGGCACGGCGGCCCTCCTGGTGCGGGGAGCCGGGCGGCTCCGGGGGCCCTCCGTCCGGGGGCGGGCGCGGACGGGGGGTGGGAACGGGGGGTGGACTCCTGGCGGGTCGGCCCACTGGGGAGGTCCGGGCGGGAACCTGCCGTCAGACGGGCCGGGTCACTGCTGTCCGATCGTCAGATAGCCATGCCGTAGACAATGGTGAACAGAGTGCCGAGTGATCCAATGATGAACACGCCGGTCAGCCCGGCGATGATCAGCCCCTTGCCCTGTTCGGCTCCGAAGCTGTCCCGCATCGCGGTCGCGCCGATCCGCTGTTTGGCCGCACCCCACACCGCGAGGCCGAGGCAGACGAGGATGGCGACGGCCATGATGACCTCGACCATCACCCGGGCCTCCGACCCGAGGCTGGCGAAGGGGCCCCAGTCCGGGGCGATCCCGCCGATGATGGTGTCGATATTCGGCTTCTTGGGAGGGTCCTCGGCCAGGTGGCCGACCGCATAGGTGTGCACGCTGCTCAGGTTCATTTCCATCTCACCGCCCGATCAGGCAAATTCAAGGGCCCGGACCCCGCCCGCGCGAAGGGTCGGTGCCTATTCTTGGCCAGATCTGATGTCGACTTGGCTACTTCTCGCGGATTGGTCGTGAGGCATCGGACACGTACGCGAGGATGTCCACCGTACGAAGGATAGCGCTCACTCTTTGTATCTCTGATGATTGCGGTGAGCAACGCCTTCCGGGACACTTCGACTGACGATTCGTCGGGATGGTGCTGATGGTACTCCGGAAGGCCGGTACGGCCGCCGCTGCGGCGGGAGTTGTCGCGTTCGGGTTCCTCGGTCTGGTGACGATGGGGACGTATGCGGCGGGTGGGACACCGCAACTGGCGGCGAATCGTTCCGCCCTCTCCCCCGGCACCGTTCCGGCGGCCTACCAGGACGCGATCCAGAAGTGGGGCTCGCTCTGCCCGGAGATCTCCCCGCCGATGCTCGCGGCGCAGCTGTACCAGGAAAGCGGTTTCGACCCCAAGGCCCAATCCGGCGTCGGGGCACAGGGAATGGCGCAGTTCATGCCGGGCACCTGGCCGATGTACGCCACGGACGGTGACGGGGACGGCAAGAAGGACGTCTGGAACCCGTACGACGCGATCGCCACCGCGGCGGTCTACGACTGCGCGCTCGCCAAGGACGTGGCCGGCGTGCCGGGCGATCCGCAGGCCAACATGCTGGCCGCCTACAACGCGGGCCCGTACGCGGTGACGTCGAACCGGGGCGTCCCGCCGTACAGGGAGACCCAGGGGTACGTGCGGAACATCCAGGCGATGGCCCGGAGCTTCGCCGCGCCGACCGCGCCGGTGGAGGTGTCCGCGCAGTCGGCCGCCGCGATCTACTTCGCGCAGACCAAGCTCGGCACGCCGTACCTGTGGGGCGGGGACGGGGCGGCCTGGCAGAACGGGCGGTTCGACTGCTCCGGGCTCACCGTGGCCGCGTTCGCCACCGTGGGCATCGCCCTGCCCCGGGTGGCCAACGACCAGTGGTACGCCGGACCGCACCCGTCACGGGATCAGCTCCGGCCGGGCGACCTGGTGTTCTTCGCGACCGACCTGAGCGATCCGCGGAGCATCCACCACGTGGGGATCTACGTCGGCGGCGGCTACATGATCAACGCGCCGCACACCGGGGCGGTGATCCGCTACGACAAGATCGACACCAAGGAGTACATCGGGGCGACCCGGGTCACCACGGACGGCGCCCAGGCGCTGCCGACGCGCAACAACACCAGCGGCGCGGTCAACGCCCCGAGCCGCCCGGGCGCGACGGCCCCGACCCCGGCCCCGACCGCCCCCGCCAGCCGGCCCGCGGCCGCCGCACCGGCCGCCCCGACGGCCGCGGGGCGGGTCGGCGGGGCCGCCGCAACCGGTGGGACCGGCTGAGTCGTCCACCGATCTGTGTGCGGCCTGTGGACGCTGAGTCAAGTTTCCATAACCGCGCGTTTCCGTGGAACGCTGGGTCCCGGCGATGACGTTGGGTCCGGTGGTCCCTCGTCAGCTTCGCCCGCCGGGCGGGCCCCGGCGGGATCGAACAGGTGCAGCGGACCAGAAGGAGGTGCGGCGTGTCGACGCCGCTTGCCGACACGACCAACCCCGACCTCGGTCTGCTCTACGCCGTCAACGGCCTGGCCAAGCGCTCCCCGCAGTGGCTGGACCACGCGGTGTCGTGGATCGGCGAGTACGGCATCCTGATCGGCCTCGCGCTGCTCGGGCTGGTGGGCTGGCTGCAGGCCAGACGCCGCCCGGACGCGCCGGTGGCGATCGCCGGGCTGCTCTGGGTGCCGCTCTCGGTGGCCGTCGCCGAGCTGGCCAACCTGCCGATCGCCGCGATCGTGGACCGGCCGCGGCCCTTCGTCGACCACCCGGGGCTGCTGGTGCTGGTGGACGGCAAGGCCGGCACCCACTCCTTCGTCAGCGACCACTCGACCATGACGATGGCCGTGGCGGTGGCGCTGTTCCTGGTGAACCGGAAGCTGGGCTGGATCGCCGGGGGCCTGGCCCTGCTCCAGGGCTTCTGCCGGATGTTCATGGGCGTCCACTACCCGACGGACGTGATCGGCGGCTTCGCGCTGGCCGTCGCCGTGGTGCTGCTGCTGGCGCCGATCGCGATGGCGGTGCTGGTCCCGTTCTGCCACGCGCTGACCCGGACGGCGGTGGCCCCGCTGGTCCGGGCCCCGGAGCGCGGCGCCGCCGCCGGCCGGGGCACCGAGCGGCGCGGCCGGCGCCGTGGGCGGGGAGCGGTGCGCCGGGAGGAGCAGCCGCCGGAGTCCGACCTCGCGGCCTGAGGGCCCGGGGTACCCCGCCGCACCGAACGGTCCGGACGGGGCCGACGCCCCCTAGGGTGCGTCGGCCCCGTACTCGGCGAGGTGGTCGGCCCCCTCGCGGCGGGCCAGGTCCCGGGAGCGGCGGGCGGCGGAGTACCAGCCGCAGCTGCAGGTCGCGAAGGCGAAGGAACCGCGTTCGCTGAGCGCGACGCGGTGCTCGGGCATCGGGGTGGTGCCGGGGGCGACCGGCAGCTCACTGTGCACGGGATTCACCGTAACGCGCCGGGCGACCCGCGCGCGACACCCGTCGGTTCCCGCCGGACCCGTAACCCTTCGCGAGCCAACTCGTTTGCCCGGAAAGAGCTCTGCCCTCCCGGCGCCCCAGCCGGTGCCGCAGTCGGCGGGGCAGTCGGTCCCGAGGGGGTTGTCGCGAGGATGAAGATGACCGACCAGCAGCGAACCGGGCGGCCGGCGCGCCGTCCGGGGCCGCGCCTGCGCGCGGCGGCCGGCGCCGCCGTACTCGCCGCCGCGCTGGCCGCGGGGGCGGCCGGGTGCTCGGCCCACTCCGGTGGCGGCTCCTCCGACCAGCAGTCGAACGCGCCCGACCAGCTGGCCGCCGACCCGGTGGCGGCGGTGCGCAGCGCGGCGGACATCACCGGGCGCACCGGCTCCGCGCACGCGGCCACCGAGCTGGTCACGGAGTCCGCGGACAAGAAGGCGTCCTTCTCCGGCACCGGCGGCTACGACTACGTGAAGCGGATCGGCCGGCTGGAGGTCCAGGTGCCGCCCGGGGCGGCGACCACCGGGAAGATCGTCGAGGTGGTCCTGCCGGGCACCGTCTACCTGCAGAACAGCGGTGCCAAGGTGCCCGAGGGCAAGTGGGTGAAGCTGGACGTGCGCCAGCTGCCGGACGGCAACCTGGTCAGCAGCGGCGCCACCGATCCGGCCACGGCGGCGGGGGCGCTGCGCGGGGTGCAGAAGGCCGACCTGGTCGGCACCGAGACGGTGGACGGCACCCCGCTGCACCACTACCGCGGCACCCTGGACCTGGCCAAGGCGGCCGACGCCACCGGCGGCCGGGGCGGTGACGGCCTGCGGATGGGCGGGCAGACCTTCACCGTCAAGGAGGTCCCGTACGACGCCTGGCTGGACGACCAGGGGCGGCTGCACAAGGTGGTGGAGGTGTTCACCTTCGCCGGGGTGGCCGGCTCGAAGGAGGCCAAGGACCAGGTGAAGGTCACCTCGACCACCGCCCTGTCGGACTTCGGCAAGCCGGTCGAGGCGGCCGAGCCGCCGGCCTCGGACATCTACCAGATGAAGCCGACGGAGAGCCCGAAGTAGCGCCCCGACGCCGGGGCGGAACGGGGCGCCGCCGGCGCGGGTGGCCGTCCGGGGAGCGACGGCCACCCGTTTCGGCGGCGCCGAGATGGCCCGTCCGTGCCATGTGGACGGGCCCCGGAGTGCCTAGGCTGGACGTCGGGTGGCTGCCGCCCGGGCTGGCGAGGCACTGAAGGGGTGGTGCAGGTGGTGTCGTCCACGGGCGGCCGCAGCGGCGGCCACGACGACGCGGCCCTCGACGAGATCGAGCTGGCCGGCGAGCTGATGATCGCCGCGACGGCCAGCGCCGGTGACCGGCTGCCGACCGAGCGGATCGACGAGGTGCTGCTGGACCGGGTGGACCCGGCCCGGACCGAGCGGGAGGGCGAGGGCTGACGGCCCCGGGGGGGTCAGCTGCGCAGCAGTCGGCCGATCGCGGCCGAGGCCTCCGCCACCTTGGCGTCCAGCTCGGCGCCGCCCTGTTCGGCGGCCGCGGCGACGCAGTGCCGCAGGTGCTCCTCCAGCAGGGAGAGCGCGAAGGACTGCAGGGCCTTGGTGCCGGCCGAGACCTGGGTGAGCACGTCGATGCAGTAGACGTCCTCGTCCACCATCCGCTGGAGGCCGCGGATCTGGCCCTCGATCCGGCGCAGCCGCTTGAGGTGGGCGTCCTTCTGCGCGCTGTAGCCGTGCGGGCCGTGCGGGCCGTGCCCGCCGTGGTCCGCGTCGCCGTGGCCCTCGCCGGCGGGGGTGTCGGCCCCGGGGCCGGTCCCGGGCGCGTGGTCCGGCTCGGTGCGCGCTTGCGTCGTGGTCATCGGCCCGCCTTCGTCTGGGTGCCTGGTGGCTGCGTCGGCCTCCAGTGTCCAACACCGGGGCCCCGCGTGGTGTTCCGACGGCCCACCCGGCATGTGCCGAACGGCCTGGTCGGGGTCGCGGCGGGGTTAACCCGTCTGAGCGGCGCCCCGGTCTTCCGCACGCGGGACGGGGCAAACGCGTCGAGGTTCCGTCAGACTGAGTCCTTGCGTCCGCACCTGGCGGCGCGGTCCGGGACAGCCCGTGCGGCAGCCGAACGGAAGGGGAGGTTCCGCCTCCCCGGTCACCACCCCGTTTGCGCGATCGCGCTCGGTTGCACCTAGCATCGTTCAGTCCGTACCCCGCACATCGGAGAATTCCGTGCGTTTTAGCCTGACCCCGAAGGAGACGAGTTTCTACGACATGTTCGCCGCCGCCGCGGAGAACCTCGTCGTCGGATCGAAGCTCCTGCTCGAACTGCTGGGATCAGACGTGTCGGCCCGCGCGGAGATCGTCGAGCGCATGCGCGCCGCCGAGCACGCCGGGGACGACACCACCCATGCCGTCTTCCACCAGCTGAACTCCTCCTTCATCACGCCCTTCGACCGCGAGGACATCTACAGCCTCGCCTCGTCGCTGGACGACATCATGGACTTCATGGAGGAGGCCGTCGACCTGGTCGTCCTCTACGACATCCAGACCCTGCCGAAGGGCGTCGAGCAGCAGATCGAGGTGCTGGCGCGCGCCGCGGAGCTCACCGCCGAGGCGATGCCCAACCTGCGCAGCATGTCGAACCTGACCGAGTACTGGATCGAGGTCAACCGGCTGGAGAACCAGGCCGACCAGATCCACCGCAAGCTGCTCGCCCACCTGTTCTCCGGTCAGTACGACGCCATCGAGGTCCTCAAGCTCAAGCAGGTCGTGGACGTCCTTGAGGAGGCGGCGGACGCGTTCGAGCACGTCGCCAACACGGTGGAGACCATCGCCGTCAAGGAGTCCTGACCCTCGTGGACATGGCTGCACTCATCGCCGTCATCGGCGTTGCGTTCTTCTTCACGTACACCAACGGCTTCCACGACTCGGCGAACGCGATCGCCACGTCGGTCTCCACCCGGGCGCTGACCCCGAGGGCCGCGCTCGCGATGGCCGCCGTGATGAACCTGGCCGGTGCCTTCCTGGGCAGCGGGGTGGCGCACACCGTCTCCAGCGGGATCATCGAGACGCCGACCGGCAACCAGGGGATGGCGATCCTCTTCGCGGCCCTGGTCGGGGCGATCACCTGGAACCTGGTGACCTGGTACTTCGGTCTGCCGTCCTCCTCCTCGCACGCGCTGTTCGGCGGCCTGGTGGGTGCGGCCCTGGCCGGCGGCACCAAGGTGATCTGGAGCGGCGTGATCGACAAGATCGTCGTCCCGATGATCGTCTCGCCGGTGGTCGGCCTGGTCGGCGGCTTCATCGTGATGCTGGCGATCCTGTGGATCTTCCGCCGGGCCAACCCGCACAAGGCCAAGCGCAACTTCCGGGTCGCCCAGACCGCCTCGGCCGCCGCGATGGCGCTGGCCCACGGTCTGCAGGACGCCCAGAAGACCATGGGCATCGTGGTCATGGCGCTCACCATCTCCGGCCACCAGACCACCGGTGACATCCCGGTCTGGGTGAAGATCTCCTGCGCGACCATGCTCTCGCTGGGCACCTACGCGGGCGGCTGGCGGATCATGCGGACCCTCGGCCGGAAGATCATCGAGCTGGACCCGCCGCAGGGCTTCGCGGCCGAGGCCACCTCCTCGGTGATCATGTACATCACCTCGTTCGTCTTCAAGGCGCCGATCTCCACCACCCACGTGATCACCGCGGCGATCATGGGCGCGGGGGCCACCAAGCGGATCCGCGCGGTGCGCTGGGGCGTCGCCAAGAACATCGTGCTCGGCTGGTTCATCACGATGCCGGCGGCCGCCGTCGTCGCAGCGCTGATGTACTGGTTCGTCCACCTCTTCTGGGGCTGACCGCCGACGCTCCGCCCCGGCCGACAACTGACAGGGCCCGCCCCCACATCTCGGGGGCGGGCCCTTCTTCATGCCCCGCGGCGGCACCGCCATGCAGCACCGCGGGACAGCTGGGGTCGGTCTAGCCGAAGCGGCCGGAGATGTAGTCCTCGGTCGCCTGCACCGACGGGTTGGAGAAGATCCGCTGGGTGTCGTCCAGCTCGATCAGCTTGCCCGGCTGGCCGACGCCGGCCAGGTTGAAGAAGGCGGTGCGGTCGCTGACGCGGGCCGCCTGCTGCATGTTGTGGGTCACGATGACGATGGTGAACTGCGACTTCAACTCGCCGATCAGGTCCTCGATGGCGAGGGTGGAGATCGGGTCGAGCGCGGAGCAGGGCTCGTCCATCAGCAGGACCTGCGGCTCGACCGCGATCGCGCGGGCGATGCACAGGCGCTGCTGCTGACCGCCGGAGAGGCCGGCGCCCGGCTTGTTCAGTCGGGTGTGGACCTCCTTCCAGAGGTTGGCGCCCTTCAACGAGCGCTCCACCACCTCGTCCAGGACGGCCTTCTTCCGCACGCCGGCGAGCTTGAGCCCGGCGACCACGTTGTCGTAGATCGACATGGTCGGGAACGGGTTCGGACGCTGGAAGACCATGCCGATCGAGCGGCGCACGGCGACCGGGTCGACGTTGGAGGCGTACAGGTTCTCGTCGTCCAGGAGGACCTTGCCCTCGACCCGGGCGCCGGGGATCACCTCGTGCATCCGGTTGAGGGTGCGCAGGAAGGTGGACTTCCCGCAGCCGGAGGGGCCGATGAAGGCGGTCACCGAGCGGGGCTCGATGCTCATCGAGATGTCCTCGATGGCCTTGGTGGTGCCGTAGTAGGCCGACAGTCCGCTGACGTCGATGCGCTTGGCCATGATCGTTGCTTCTCTCGCCCGCGGCCAGGGGCCGCTAATGAATGCTGTGTCGTACGTCAGTCGGTCGCTCAGTGCCCGGCCTTGGGCGAGCGCCAGCGTGCGATGCCCCGGGCGATGAGGTTGAGCCCCATCACGAAGGCGATCAGCACCAGCGCGGCGCCCCAGGCGCGGGCGTAGCCGAAGTCGTTGTTGACCACCGAGTACTGCTGCCAGATGTACATCGGCAGGGACTGCTGCGGTCCGTCGAACGGGTTGCTGTTGATGTAGTCGGCGCCGAACACCAGCATCATCACCGGGGCGGTCTCGCCCGTGATGCGGGCGACCGCGAGCATCACACCGGTGGTGATGCCGCCGATCGCGGTGGGGAGGACGATCCGCAGGACGGTCTTCCACTTCGGCACACCGAGGGCGTACGAGGCCTCGCGCAGCTCGTTCGGGACGAGCTTGAGCATCTCCTCGGTCGACCGGACCACAACCGGGATCATCAGGATCGCCAGCGCGAGGCTGCCCGAGAAGCCGGAGTAGCTGAACCCCAGGGCGAGGTTCCAGAGCGAGAGGATGAACAGACCGGCGACGATCGACGGGACGCCCGTCATGACGTCGACGAAGAAGGTGACCGCCTTGGCGAGCCGGCCGCGGCCGTACTCCACCAGGTAGACGGCGGTCAGCAGACCGAGCGGGGCGGCCATCACGGTGGCCAGACCGACCTGCTGGAGGGTGCCGAGCAGCGCGTGGTAGATGCCGCCGCCGGGGCCGCTCTGGATCACGCCCTTCATCGAGTGGCTCAGGAAGTTCCCGTTCACCACGCCGATGCCCTGCTGGACCGTGTAGACGGTCAGCGAGGCCAGCGGGACGACGGCCAGGATGAAGGCGACCCAGACCACCGAGGTGGCGAAGCGGTCCTTGGCCTGTCGGCGGCCCTCGACCTGGGCCGAGATCAGGTAGCTGCCGGCCAGGAACAGCAGGGCCGAGATCAGGCCCCACTGGAGGTGGCTCTCCAGGCCGGCGCCGGCGCCGATCCCGCAGCCGACCGCGATCGAGCCGACGGCGACGACGGGCGGGGTCCACTTGGGCAGCCGGTTGGCGGTGAGCTTCGGGCCGACCTGCGGCCGGGCGTCCTCGGGGACGGTGACGGTGGTCATGCGTTGGCCCCCGAGTACTCCTTGCGGCGGGCGATGATCAGTCGCGCGGCACCGTTCACCAGCAGGGTGATCACGAACAGGACGAGACCGGAGGCCATCAGGGCGTCACGGCCGTTGTTGCCGGCCTCGGCGAACTTCAGCGCGATGTTCTGCGCGAAGGTGCCGCCGCCGGCGTCCAGGATGTGCAGCGACAGGACGCTGTTGGCGGAGAGCACCACCGCGACCGCGATGGTCTCGCCGAGCGCCCGGCCGAGGCCGAGCATCGAGGCCGAGATGATGCCGGGGCGGCCGAACGGCAGCACCGCGGTGCGGATCATCTCCCAGCGGGTCGCGCCGAGGGCGAGCGCCGCCTCCTCGTGCATCCGCGGCACCTGGCGGAACACCTCGCGGGAGACCGCGGTGATGATCGGCAGGATCATGATCGCCAGCAGGATGCCGACGGTGAACAGGTTGCGCGGGGTGCCGGTCCTGGTCTGGTCGAAGATGTACGTCCAGCCCAGGTACTGGTTGAGCCAGCTGGTCAGCCCGTCCATGTGCGGGACGAGGAACAGCGCGCCCCAGAGGCCGTAGACGATGCTGGGGACGGCGGCGAGCAGGTCGACCAGGTAGGCGAACGGCTGGGCGATCCGGCGCGGCGCGTAGTGCGAGATGAACAGCGCGATCCCGATGGCCACCGGGACGGCGATCGCCATCGCGATCACGGCGCTGACGATCGTGCCGAAGGCCAGGACGGCGATGCCGAAGACCGGCTTCGGGGCGTCCGGCGTCCACTCGAAGGTGGTGAGGAAGTTGCCGTCGTTGTTGCCGAGGGCCACGACCGAGCGCCAGGCCAGGAAGCCGGCGATCGCGGCCATGATGACCAGCAGCAGGATGCCCGCACCGCGGGCGAGGTTCATGAAGATCTTGTCGCCGACGCGGCTGTCGCGCTGTCGGCGTTCCCTGCCTCGCGGGGCGGCAGGGGAGGATGAAGTCATTGGTCTACTCCGGTCTGGTGGTGCCGCCCCGGTAGGGGGTCGGCACCATGGCGGCGGTGCCCCGGACGTTGGTGCTGGGTTGGTGCGTTCCGGCGGGACGGCCCCGGCCCCCCTCGCTCACGGGGCCGTCCCACCGGGGGTCCTGTCGGGTCAGGCGAGGGTGCCGACCGCGGCCTTCACCTTGTCGCCGATCGCGGCCGGCATCGGGACGTAGCCCTTGTCGCCGATCGACTTCTGGGCGGCGTCGCTGATGGTGTAGTTCAGGAAGGACTTGAGGGTGTCCAGCGTCTCGGCCTTGTTGCCCTTGTCGCAGGCGATCTCGTAGGTCACCAGGACGATCGGGTAGGCGTTGTCGGCCTTGGTGCCGTAGTCCAGGGAGAGGGCGAGGTCGCCGTCGGTGCCCGTGACGGTGGAGGAGGCGATGGTGAGCGCGGCGTTGGCGGCGGTCGCCTCGACCGGCTTGGCGGCACCGGTGGAGATCTGGGCGCTCTTCAGGTTGTTGGTCTGGGCGTAGGACAGCTCGGCGTAGCCGATCGAGTTCTTGACCTGCTTGATCTGGGCCGAGACACCGGCGCTGCCGTTCGCGGACTGGCCGCCCTTGCCCTTCCACGCCTTGTTCGGCTCGGCGCTCCAGGCGCCGCCACCGGTCTTGGCGAAGTAGGAGGTCAGGTTGAAGGTGGTGCCGGAGTCGTCGGAGCGGTGGAAGCTCTGGATCTCGGCGTCCGGCAGCTTGGCGCCCGGGTTCAGGGCGGCGATGGCCGGGTCGTTCCACTTGGTGATCTGCGAGTCGAAGATCTTGGCGGCGGTCGGGCCGTCCAGGACCAGGTTGTCGACGTTCTCGACGTTGTAGACCAGCGAGACCAGGCCGGCCACCATCGGCAGGTCGATCGCCTTGCCACCGGTGCAGACGGCCTTGGAGGCGTCGACGTCGGCCGGCTTGAGGGCGAAGTCGGTGCCGGCGAAGGCGACCTTGCCCTGGGTGAACTGCTGGACACCGGCACCGGAGCCGCCGCCGCTGTAGTTCACGGTGGTACCGGAGCAGGAGGCACCGAAGTTGGTCTTCCACACGTCGATCGCCGGGGCCTGCGCGGTCGAACCGGCGCCCAGGAGCGTGCCGGCCTTGCCACAGTTGATCGCGGCACCGGCCGCGGAGGAGCCGCTGGAACCGCTGGACGCCGTCTTGTTGTTGTCGTCCGACCCGCAGGCAGCGAGCGACAGCGAGCTGACGAGCGCCATGGCACCGATGGCGAGGGCCTTGGAGCGGCCGTTCCGCTGGAGCTTCACAGGGGTGTCCCTTTCTGTGGCATTGCCCGCTGCGCAGGCCGCAGGAGTACGGCTGAGCATGGGTTTTGCTGTGGTCCGGGGCCCGTTCGGCCCGCCGGTAGTCCCGAAGTTAGGCCGGGTAAGTGACACGACAGCCGGTCGCAAGTGAACGGGAAGTGAACCTCGAACGGATGACAGGAAACTACGTCACGTAGTAACGGTTGCGTCACGGCGCGGGCGCGGGGAGATCACTTCCGCCGTTCCTCCACCGGCCCCGACCCGCCCGTCCGTACGGGCTTCGCACCCAGGATCACCAGCAGCGCGTCGATCAGCAACCGGTCGCGGTCATGGGTCAGCCGCGCCCGGGCCTTGCCCGCCGGCAGCCAGTCCAGGCGGTCGACCTCGCGGTTGGGCCGGAAGGCCCCGACGGTCGGCACCGCGGCCCAGTACCGGACCTCCTTCGGACGGCCCTGCGCCAGGTAGTGCTGGACGGGCAGCTCCGGACCGAGCAGGCAGTCGAAGCCGGTCTCCTCCCGCACCTCGCGCAGCGCCGCCTCGACCACGCCCTCCCCCGGGTCGAGCTTGCCCTTCGGCAGGCTCCAGTCGTCGTACTTCGGGCGGTGGATCACCGCGATCCGCGGCCGCCCCAGCCGACCGCTGGGCTTCGGCCGGCCGGGCAGCCAGAGCACCGCGCCCGCCGCCAGGACCACCGGGCCGCGGGCCGGTGCGGCCGCCGGGCCCGCGGCGCGGGCCGCCGCCGGGTCCACGGCCGGTCCCACCGTCGGGTCCGCTGCCCGCCCGGTGCGCAGGCGATCGTGCAATTCAAGCCGTCCGTGGTGCGGGGGAATGCCCCCGGCCCTCGGCAGGGGGGAGCTCCAGCCAGCCGTCCGGGGACGGCGGGAGCTCGGGCCACCGGCGGCCGAAGGCGTACCGCGCCGCCTCGACCTCCAGTCGTTGATCAGCATGCACCACGCCCAGCACGTAGGCGGTCGCGGGGGTGATCCGCGGGGTGCGCGCCGCCGTCGCGGCGGTCACCGCGGCGTCCGCGGCCTCCTGGTGCCGGGCCAGCACCGCGTCCAGCTCGTCCAGCTCGGCGGACGGCCGGGCGCACACCTCCAGCGCGTACCGGGCCCGCTTCACCAGGATCCGCAGCCGCGACCAGGGCGCGTCGTCGGCCGCCAGCGCGGAGTCCGCGTCCGCCGCCCCGCGCGCCGCCGGCACCGCGCCCAGCCGGCGCAGCCCGTCCCCGCCGTACGGGGTCGCGGCCCGGTGGAGCGGCAGCTGCTGGGCGCTCACCGACAGCGCGGTGAACGCGGCCGCCGCCTGCGGCCGCAGCACCGCCGACGCCCGGCCGCCGGCCGCCTCCAGCAGCGGCGCCTCGCCGACCAGCAGGGTCATCCGGTCCGCCAGCGCGTGCAGCCGGGCCGAGCGGAGCTCCTGGAGCACCGTGGAGTGCGCCCTGGTCCGGGCCAGGGTCAGCTGCCGGTCCAGCAGCGCCCGCGCCTTGGGGGCGCCCGCGTGCCCGGCCAGCATGCCCGTCCCCTCCGGGTCGGTGCCGCTCAGCGAGTCCACCGCGCCCAGCAGCCGGGCCGAGCGGCGGACGTAACCGGGCTCCAGCGCCAACAGGTTGAGCAGCCAGCGCAGTTCGGTGCGCGACTCCTGCGCCCAGGACTGCTCGAACACGGCCCCGAAGGTGTGCAGCAGCCCGCCGACCCGCCGCACGGCCCGCAGCAGGTCGGCGGTGCCGCTCGCCGGAACGGCCGCGGCCGACCCCGGTCTGGCGCCGACCTCGCCCACCGCGAGCGGCAGGGCGCGCAGGAACGCGCCCGCCTGGGCGGTGAGTTGGCGGGAAAGGATGTCCCCGGCGGTCGCTGTGGAGGCCGCCTGGGCCGTCATCGGCGCTTCGGTCATGGCGTGGTAGATCCCCGTTCCCCCGGGGCCCTTCCCCGGGGCTGGTGGCCGACCGCCGGAGCAGCTCCCCCCGGGGCCCCGGGGGCCCCGACTGCTCCGGCGGCTCGCATCAGTGGACGCGTCAGCGCGAGGTGGCGGCCCGGCGGCGCTGGCGCGAATCGATGAGCAGGTCCTGGACGTGCCGTAGCGGCTTGCCCTCGGCGTCCTGCGAACGGCGCTCCCAGGCACCGTCCGGGCCCAGGTGCCAGGACTCGGTCTCGTCCGACACCCCGAGGTCGATCAGCCCGGACAGCTCGGCCCGGTGCGCCGGATCGGTGATCCTGAGCAGCGCCTCGATCCGGCGGTCCAGGTTGCGGTGCATCATGTCGGCGCTGCCGATCCACACTTCGGGATCGCCGTTGTTGCCGAACACGAAGACCCGGGAGTGCTCCAGGAAGCGCCCCAGGATGCTGCGCACCCGGATGTTCTCGCTCAGCCCCGGCACCCCCGGCCGGATCGCGCAGATGCCGCGGACCCAGACGTCCACCGGCACCCCGGCCTGCGAGGCCCGGTAGAGCGCGTCGATCAGGGCCTCGTCGACGATCGAGTTGACCTTGATCTTCACGTACGCGGGCCGGCCGGCCCTGTGGTGGGCGATCTCGTTGTGGATCCGGGAGACCAGCCCGTCGCGCAGGCCGCGCGGGGCGGTCAGCAGCCGGCGGTAGGACTCCCGGCGCGAGTAGCCGGACAGCCGGTTGAAGAGGTCCGAGAGGTCCGCGCCGACCTGCGGGTCGGAGGTGAGCAGGCCGAGGTCCTCGTACAGCCGGGCGGTCTTCGGGTGGTAGTTGCCGGTACCGACGTGCGAGTAGCGGCGCAGGGTGTCGCCCTCCTCGCGGACCACCAGCGACAGCTTGCAGTGGGTCTTGAGCCCGACCAGGCCGTAGACCACGTGGCAGCCGGCCTCCTCCAGCTTGCGCGCCCACTTGATGTTGGCCTGCTCGTCGAAGCGCGCCTTGATCTCGACCAGCACCAGCACCTGCTTGCCGGACTCGGCGGCGTCGATCAGCGCGTCCACGATCGGCGAGTCGCCGGAGGTGCGGTACAGGGTCTGCTTGATCGCCAGCACGTCCGGGTCGGCGGCGGCCTGCTCCAGGAAGGCCTGCACCGAGGTGGAGAAGCTGTCGTACGGGTGGTGCAGCAGCACGTCGCGCTCGCGCATCGCGGCGAAGATGTCCGGCTGCGAGGCGGACTCGACGTCGGTCAGCCCGCGGGCCGTACCCGCCACGAACTTCGGGTACTTGAGCTCCGGCCGGTCCAGCTCGGCGATCCCGAACAGGCCGGTCAGGTCCAGCGGACCGGGCAGCGGGAAGACCTCCGCCTCGGTGATGTTCAGCTCCCGCACCAGCAGGTCCAGGATGTAGGGGTCGATCGACTCCTCGACCTCCAGCCGGACCGGCGGGCCGAAGCGCCGCCGCATCAGCTCCTTCTCCAGGGCCTTGAGGATGTTCTCGGTGTCGTCCTCCTCCACCTCCAGGTCCTCGTTGCGAGTGACCCGGAAGGCGTGGTGGGCCAGCACCTCCATCCCCGGGAAGAGCTCCTCCAGGTGCGCGCCCATGACGTCCTCCAGCGGGACGTACCGCTGGGGCGAGGCCTCCAGGAAGCGGGCCAGCGACTGCGGCACCTTCACCCGGGCGAAGTGCTTGTGGCCGGACACCGGGTTGCGGACCACCACGGCGAGGTTGAGCGACAGCCCCGATATGTAGGGGAAGGGGTGCGCCGGGTCGACCGCCAGCGGGGTCAGCACCGGGAAGATCCTCTGCCGGAACAGGGTGTGCAGCCGGGCCTGCTCCTTCTCGGCCAGCTCCGGCCAGCGGACCACCTCGATGCCCTCGGCGGCGAGGTCCGGCAGCACCTCCTGCTGGAAGGCCGCGGCATGACGGGCCATCAGCTCGCGCGAGCGGGTCCAGATCAGGTCCAGCACCTCGCGCGGCTGGAGGCCGGACGCGCTGCGCTGGGCCACGCCGGTGGCGATCCGGCGCTTGAGGCCGGCGACCCGGACCATGAAGAACTCGTCCAGGTTGCTGGCGAAGATCGCCAGGAACTTCGCCCGCTCCAGCAGCGGGATCCCCGGGTCCTCGGCCAGCTCCAGGACGCGTTCGTTGAACGCGAGCCAACTCCGCTCACGGTCCAGGAAGCGGCCCTGCGGCAGTGCTTCGAACTCCTGCTCGTCCGTGGCCGGCAGCTCCGGCGGGACGCCCAGCGCACTGGACATCCGCGCCGTGGGCGGCAGCGGGGCAGGGACGGGGCGGGGGATGCTCATGGGTTCCAGCTCCTCCAGCAGGACGGCGTCCGGACACGAATGGCTCTGCGGGCCGTCGTCCTCGCCCCGGGTCGCCCCCGGGGACAGCACCCACCCACCGGGCGCGGTCCGTACAGGACCGGCCGGGGAATGGCGGTCGACTCTGCACGAGCGAGACACTACGGACTTCATCCTGTGATCTTCGCGGCAGCAATTGAATCCACGGTAAACACCGCATGGCCAGGAGGAAAGCTGAGTCGGTCGGAGCAAGGGGTGGCGGGCCTCGCCGCCCCCTGCCCGCGACCGCTCCGTTACCCCCGGGCCGCCTGCGGCGCGGGACCGGGCGTGGGTCCGGCGGTCGGCTGCGGGTCCGGCGGTCGGCTGCGGGTCTAGCGGTCGGCTGCCCGGTCCGCCTGGTACCGGGCGCGGTACATCAGATCCACCTCGTGGACGGTGAATCCCAGTCGCTCGTAGACCCGGACGGCGGCCGGGTTGTCGGCGTCGACGTAGAGGAGGACCGTCTCCAGTCCACGCCCACCGGCCCCTGACCCGGTCAGGTGACATAGGCCGGCCGCGGTCAGCGCGCGGCCGAGGCCACTGCCCTGCTCGGCCGGGTCCACCCCGACGACGTACACCTCGCCGAGCTCCGGCTCGGTGGCGGTGGCCGGGTGCACCTTGGTCCAGTGGAAGCCGACGACCTTGCCGCCCCGGGTCGCGAGGAAGAAGCCGGCCGGGTCGAACCAGGGCTCGGCGATCCGCTCCGCCAGGTCCTGCTGCGTCCAGGAGCCCTGCTCCGGGTGGTGGGAGAAGGCCAGGGCGTTAAGCCGCAGCCACTCGGCGTCGTCCTCACCCGGACGGAAGGTGCGGAGCTCGATCCCCTCGGGGACGGCCACGGCCTCGGTCTGCGGACCGGTGCGGCGCATCTGCCGCAGTTCCCGGACCAGCTCGGCGCCGTAGGCCCCGGCCAGGTGCCGGGCTGCCGGGTGACCGCCGTGCACCCAGAAGTCCACCGCGTCCCGGCCGACCAGGTGGGCCTGCTCCAGGACGGCGTCCACCAGCGGGCGGGCCAGGCCGCGGCCGCGGGCGGCCGGGTCGACCAGCAGCTCGGCAGCCGGGTTCGCCGTCACGGCCTCCGGCACCTCCACCTGGCCGTAGCCGACCACGGTGGCGCTCGCACTCGTGGTCCCGGCCTCGGTCTTGGCATCGGCCTCGGTCACGATGAGGTGGGTGACGCCCGGCCGGGGAGTCTCGGCGTTCCGCAGCCGCAGCCGGCCCTGCTCGGAGACCGCGGCTCGGCCGTCGACCGCCTGGGCCTCCGCCAGAACACGCAGGGCGCCGTCGCGCTGCTCGGGGCGGAGCACGTTGCTCGCAATGACCGCTGTCTGATCGTCCATGCCCTGACGATACGTCAACGGAAATGCGAAAAGCCCCTGATCCGAAGGGATCAGGGGCTTTTCTGAATGATTGTTCGGCGGCGTCCTACTCTCCCACAGGGTCCCCCCTGCAGTACCATCGGCGCTGTGAGGCTTAGCTTCCGGGTTCGGAATGT
>NZ_JBHWIV010000080.1:0-40814 GCF_042731675.1 Kitasatospora sp. NPDC059827
TCCGACAGGAGGCCGTCCACACCCTCCCGGTCCGTGGTGTGGTCGTCCGCGAAACGACGGTCACCCGTCGCATCCGGCACGTACTTCACACAGACGACGATCCTCAAGCTCATGAGCGGTTTCTCCTGTCACGGGTGCACGGATGCACTGGATCCATGGCCTCAGGTCAGGCCGAGGGTACTGAGTGCCAACCCCGGCCCGGCAGCGGCCCGCGTGCCGCAAGCGCCACCTGGACCGGCATGCCGGGTCGGCTGTCTGCGACTGGCATCAGAGGCTCCACCGAGAGAATACGGCACTCAGTACCCCTGGTAAAGGCACTCAGTACCCTACCCGGTGTCCGGGACCGTGCCGGAGTGCACCAGAATGCCCGAGCGTGCCGCCCGCAGTGCCGAACCGGGGCCCGGGGCGGCTGATCGGCACCCCGGAGGAGGCGGAGGAGATGACGTCGGTGGACGTGCTGGTGGTCGTGCACACCACGGTCTACGGCCAGCGGCTGCGCAGCGTCCACGCCCTCCTCGACGCCGACCCGCGGGTGCGGGTCCGGTTCACGGTGGCGCCGCACACGTTCAACCGGGGTGCGGCCGCCCACGTCCGACGGCTCGGCGCCACCGTGCTGCCCTGGGCGGAGGCCGTCCGCCGGAGTTTCGACCTGGTGCTCGCCGCGGGTTCGCGAGGGCTGGAGCGGCTGCACGGCCCGACGGTCCGGCTGACGCACGGCGTCGGACACAACAAGCTGTCGCCGACCGGCGTCGGGGCCGGGCGGACCGTCGCCGGGCTCGGGCCCGAGTACGTCGTCTGGCAGGGACGGCTGGTACCCGCCGCGTACGCGCTCGCGCACCGGGACGACCGCACCGAGCTCGGTCGCGGCTGCCCGGAGGCGCTGTCGATCGCCGAGGTCGTGGGCGACGCCGACCACGACCGGATCGCCGCCGCGCTGCCCGACCGGGAGCGGTACCGGACCGCACTCGGACTGGCGCCCGATGAACGGCTGGTGCTGCTCTGCTCCACCTGGGGCAGCGGCTCGCTGTTCGCGCGGCTCGACACCGTCCTGCCGCGGCTGGCCGCCGAGCTGCCCCGCCACGGCCACCGCGCCGCACTGCTGGTCCATCCCAACGTGGCCGCCGCGCACGGCCCCCGGGCCGTCCGCGCACGGGTGGCCGCCACCGCACCCGGGGCGGTCAGCGTGCCCGGGCCGGAGGAGGACTGGCGCCCCCTGCTGGTCGCCGCCGACTTCGTCATCGGCGACCACGGCTCGGTCACCCTCTACGGCACCATGACCGACGCCCCGATCCTGCTCGCCGCCTACCCGCAGCACGGCATCAACCCGCGCTCGCCCGGCGCGCGACTCGCCCGCACCGCGCCGGCACTCAGCCCGTCCCGCTCGCTCACCGCCCAGCTCGACCGCGCCGCCGAGCGGTACCGGCGCGAGGACTACGCCGCTGTCGCGGCCCGGATCAGCTCGGAGCCCGGCCGGTTCGACCTCAGGATGCGTCAGCTGCTCTACCGCGTCCTCGGCCTGGCCGAACCCGCTCCTCCGCCCGTACCGCCCGTGCTGCCGCTGCCCTCGCCGTTGTGGTCCGCGGCCGACGACGGGGTCGGTGCACCGGCAGCCATCACGGCGGCGACACGGGCGGCATCGGGGGCGCCCAGCGCCCGATAGAGGTCGAGGGATTCCTGCCAGCGGGCGTCCGCCCCGGCGAGGTCGCCGCAGGCCAGGGCGAGGTTTCCGGTGAGTTCGAGGACCCGGGCCTCCCAGCGTCTCGCCCGGCCTTCCCGGAAGACCCCGAGCGCCTCCGCGAAGCACCGCCCCGCCTCCTCGTGGGCCCCGAGGACCGTGTGCGCCCGGCCGAGGAAGGCCAGCGCACGGGCGGCCTCGTACGCCGTGGGGAGGGTGGCGAGCTCCCGGTGGGCTCCGATGAGGACCGGAACGGCCTCGGCGGCCCGACCCTCCTCCAGCAGGATGCCGCCGAGGGCGAGTCGGGCCAGCGCCGTACCCCGTCGGTAGCCTCGGGCCGCCCGGATCGCGGCCGTCCTGCGCAGGCAGTCCGCCGCCTGGGCGAACCGGCCCTCCGCGTGGTGGGTCTGGCCGAGGCCGTAGAGGGCGTCGGCCTCGGCGAGTGCGTTGCCGGCGCCACGGGCCAGGTGGAGCGCCTCGGTGTACCACGAGGCGGCCTCCGCGCCCCGGCCGACGTTGCGCAGACCGGCGCCGCCGGAGGTGAGCATGCGTAGCTCGCCGTCGCGGTGGCCCGCCGAGCGGGCGGCGATCAGGCCGATCCGGTGGGCCTCGACCCACAGCGGGACGGGACGCAGCTGGAGGAAGAGCGGCCACATGGCGTCGACCAGCTGCCAGGCGGTGGCGGAACGACCGGTGTCGGCGGCCCAGCGGACGGCGTCGGCCAGCCGCCCGGTCTCCGCGTCGAGCCAGTCGACCGCCGCCGCTTCTCCGGCGAAATCCCCGGGCACCGGTCCGGTCACGAAGTCACGACGCAGGGTTCGATGACTCGGGGTCAGCAGGGCCTCCGCGGCCGTGGCAGTGGCCAGGTACCAGTCGAGGAGACGGTCGACGGCAGCCCGCCCCTCGGGGTGGTCGCGGATCTCCTCCCCGCACGCCGACGCGTGCAGCTTCACCAGGCCGTGGAACCGGAAGCCGTCCGCCGCCGCCTCCAGCAGGTGGACGTCGATCAACCGGTCGAGCAGCGGCTCGGCCTCGGCCCGTCCCAGATCGCCGAGCACCCGGACGACGTCCAGGGTGAAGACCGGGAACGGCAGGAGCCCCAGCAGCCGGTACAGCCGGACAGTCCCCGGGCCCAGTCCGGCCAGGGAGGCGTCCAGTGGCTGCCGCACGCCCTCTCCGTCGATGTCGAGTGCGACGAGCCGCCGGGCCTCGTCGACGACGGGTCCGGCGGCACCCAGGAGCGACTGCGCGGGCCGGGCGGCGACGCGGGCGGCGGCAAGACAGACGGCCAGCGGGAGCCCGGCGCAGCACCCCACCACCAGCTCCGCGACCGCCTGCTCCCGCGCCACCCGCTCCTCGCCGACCAGCTGGGCGAACAGTCGCGCCGAGGCCTCGTCCGACAACAGGTCGACCGGCCGGAGAACGGCACCGTCCGTGCCGAGCCGGGTGAGCCGACGACGGCTGGTGACCACGACCACGGCGTGCTCCGCGCCGGGCAGCAGCGGGCGGACCTGGGCGGCGCTGGAGGCGTCGTCGAGCAGGACGGCGATCCGGCGTTCGGCGGCGAGCGAGCGCCAGAGCGCGGCACCCTCGGCGGGGTCGCGTGGCACCGGCGAGACGCCGAGGGCGCGCAGGAAGCCCGCCAGCACCTCGGCAGGATCCGCCGGACCGCCGGGGGCGTGGGCCCGCAGGTCGGCGAAGAGCCGACCGTCCGGGAAGCGCTCGGAATGGCCGCGCAGCCAGTGGACGCCGAGGGCGGTCTTCCCCACCCCGGCGGGCCCGGTGAGCACCACGGTCAGGTCGACCGGACCGCCCGCCCCGCCCAACTCTCGGTCCAGGCGGGCGAGGTCGGCATCCCGTCCGACCAGCCGACGCGGCACGGCGGGAAGCTGCCGAGGTACCGGGGGCGAGGACCCGGCGGGCGAGGCGTAGACGGTCAGGTCACGGATCCGGCCCGCCTGGACGACCGCACCGGCGACCTCGCTCCCGGCAAGGGAGTTGCGCACCGTGGAACTCGGCTCACGGGTGGAGTCCGCCGCGGTCACCGGCCGCCGCCGCCGGACCGGCAAGGACGTCGAACTCGCGGCGCCCCGCACGAATCCGGTTCCATCGGCTCCCCTACCCGTCAGGCACGGCACGAACGAAGGACGGAGACGGCCGGAGAAGGCGCCGGAATCGTCCGGGCATCACTGATACCACGAGACATGACGGATCGTCAGCCTAATCGCCCCACGCCATCCGGCACCACTGGCCACGAGGTCAGGCAGCGGTCAATGGGACGGCTGCCTCTCCCGTGTAGACGCTGAAGGTCAACGACTCCTGCAGGTAGAGCCGTACCGAGTCGCCGTCGTGGGAGAGGTAGCCGACGGAAACGTCCTGGCCGAGATGGAGTTCGAAGTCGCCGCCGCGGGTGGAGAGCAGGAAGGCGCCGTCGATGGCGGGGGCCCAGATGATGTCCCCGTCGAGGAGGCGGGCGATGTGGCTGGCGACGGGGTAGCCGTGGTCGGAGGTCTCGTTGACGGCGGTGTAGGCGTCGGCGCCGAGGAGGAGGGCGTAGGGGCCGCCGACGCCGGCGAGGCGGAGAGCGGTGAGGGCCTGGCTGACCGCTTCGGGGTATTCGCGGACGTCGGGCGGGAGTTGGACCGGCGGGTTGGTGGAGTCGGCGCGGATGCCCTCGATGTGGGCGGCGGGGTAGCCGTCGAAGACGGTGCGGTCCTCGGCGCGGGCGAGGGTGCGGGCGGCGTCCTTGACGGGTTGCCAGTCGGAGTCGCGGGAGCCGCGTTCGACGTCGTCGACGGCGGAGCGGCTGACGGTGAAGGGGACGCGCAGTTCGACCACCGGGCGGCTGGTGCGGGCGTGGGCCTGGACGCCGTCGAGGGGTGGGTCGATGGTGGTGAGGTGGCCGGTGCCGACGGCGGCGAGGGTGGGGCCGTCGGGGCCGTCGAGGTCGACCACGCGGCGGCCGGCGACGTGCAGTTTGAAGGTCTGCCGGGCCTCCTCCTCGATCTCCTCCCAGGCGGCGGCGGAGACGGGGGCGAGTTCTCGGTGCAGGTTGCTCATGGTGCGGGTCCTGTTCAGGAGGTCGGCTGTTCAGGAGGTCTGCGGTTCAGGAGGTCGGTTTGAGGCTGCCGATGCCGAGTGAGCCGTCCGGGCGGGCCGCGGGCGCGGCCGGGGGTGGGGTGTCCAGGAGGTCGGCGGTCGGGACGAAGAACAGCGAACCGGTGACGGCGGTGGAGAAGTCGAGCAGCCGGTCGGTGGTGCCGGGCGGGCGGCCGAGGAACATGTTGCGCAGCATCTCCTCGGTGACCCCGGGGTCGCGCGCGTAGCCGATGAAGTAGGTGCCGAACTCGCCGCTGCGGTCGAAGGAACCGAAGGGCATGTTGAACCGGAGGATCTTCCGCTCGGCGCCGTCCGGGCCGGTGATCACGGTGAGGGCGACGTGCGAGTCGGCGGGTTTGACGTCGTCGTCCAGCTCGATGTCGGTGAGCTTGGTGCGGCCGACGGCCCCCTCCTGCTGCTCGACGGCGAGGGCGTTCCACTTGTCGAGGTCGTGCAGGTACTTCTGGACGATGACGTAGCTGCCGCCGGCGAAGCCCGGGTCCTCCTCCCCCACCACGGCGGCGGTCTCGGCCGCACGGCCCTCGGGGTTCTCGGTGCCGTCGACGAAGCCGAGCAGGTCGCGGTCGTCGAAGTACTTGAAGCCCTGGACGGAGTCGACCACGGTGGCGGCCCCGGCGAGCCGGTCGACCAGGCGGGTGGCGAGTTCGAAGCAGAGGTCCATCCGTTCGGCCCGCAGGTGCAGCAGCAGGTCACCGGGGGTGGCCGGGGCGCGGTGGCGGGGGCCGGCCACCTCCTGGAAGGGGTGGAGTCCGGCGGGCCGGGGGCCGGTGAAGAGCCGGTCCCAGAGGTCGGAGCCGATGCCGGTGACGCAGGTGAGGCCGCCCTCGGGGGCCCGGAAGCCGACGGCCCGGCGCAGTCCGGCGAGGTCGGGCAGCAGGTCGCGGACGGTGGGCTCGCCGCCGGGTTCCACGGTGAGGACCAGGAAGACCGCCGCACTGGTCAGCGGGGAGAGCACGGCTTGGGGTTCGGGCTGCACGGCGGGGGTCCTCCTCGGGAGGCGGCTCGCGGGGCGCTCTCTCACGGGGTGTGAACGGATCGCGACGGATCAGCACCAATCTGATCATGCCGATGAGGACCTCGCACGGCGGGCGGTCGGGCGCGGACCTGTGGAAGGGGCGGGGCGCACGGTCGCGCACCCGCCCCTCAGGTCCGGCCCTCAGACCCGCAACGCCGCCAGTTGCTCGGCGAACGGGACCACCTGCTCCGGCACCGCCGCCGCCTCCGCCGCCGGGGCCCGCCCCGCCAGCAGGGCCGCCAGCTCGCCCGCCGCGCGGTCGATCCGGCCCGGCAGGCCGTCGGTGAGCGCGTCGCCCGCCGTGCCCCAGTCGTCGGTGGCCGCGTACACGGCGGTCGGCAGTACCACCGCGCGCAGGTAGCTGAACAGCGGCCGGACGGCGTGCTCCAGGGCGAGCGAGTGCCGCGGCGTGCCGCCGGTGGCGGCGATCAGCACCGGCTTGCCGGTGAGCGCGTCGTGGTCGATCAGGTCGAAGAAGGACTTGAACAGGCCGCTGTAGGAGGCCGTGAAGATCGGCGTCACCGCGATCACCGCGTCCGCCCCCGTCACCGTCCCGATCGCCCCGCGCAGCGCGGCGGCCGGGAAGCCGGTGACGAAGTTGTTGGCGATGTCCACGGCGAGGTCGCGCAGCTCGACCACGGTGACCTCGACCTCCCGCCCCTCCAGGGCGAGCCGACGCACGGTCGACTCGGCGAGCCGGTCGGCCAGCAGCCGCGTCGAGGACGGCTTGCTGAGGCCGGCGCTCACCACGGCCAGCTTGAACGCGGTCACTCGGCCACCTCCACGGTCTCCTTGTCACGGGCCGCGACCAGCGCGGCGTGGGTCGGCCCGTCCGGGACCTCGGCCGGGCGGCCCTTGGCGAACTCCTCGCGCAGCACCGGCACGACCTCCTCGCCCAGCAGGTCCAGTTGCTCCAGCACGGTCTTGAGCGGCAGGCCGGCGTGGTCCATCAGGAACAGCTGGCGCTGGTAGTCGCCGAAGGTCTCGCGGAAGGTCAGCGTCTTCTCGATGACCTCCTGCGGGCTGCCCACGGTCAGCGGGGTCTGCTCGGTGAACTCCTCCAGCGAGGGCCCGTGCCCGTACACCGGCGCGTTGTCGAAGTACGGACGGAACTCGCGCACCGCGTCCTGGGAGTTCTTCCGCATGAACAGCTGGCCGCCGAGGCCGACGACCGCCTGCTCGGGGGTGCCGTGCCCGTAGTGGGCGTAGCGCTCGCGGTAGAGGTCGATCAGCTTCTGGAAGTGCTCCTTGGGCCAGAAGATGTTGTTCGCGAAGAAGCCGTCCCCGTAGTAGGCGGCCTGTTCGGCGATCTCCGGGCTGCGGATCGAGCCGTGCCAGACGAACGGCGGGACGTCGTCCAGCGGGCGCGGGGTGGAGGTGAAGGACTGCAGCGGAGTGCGGAAGCGGCCCTGCCAGTCGACGACCTCCTCGCGCCACAGCTGGTGCAGCAGCGCGTAGTTCTCGACCGCGAGCGGGATGCCCTGGCGGATGTCCTTGCCGAACCACGGGTAGACCGGGCCGGTGTTGCCGCGGCCCATCATGAGGTCCACCCGGCCGTCGGCGAGGTGCTGGAGCATCGCGAAGTCCTCGGCGATCTTCACCGGGTCGTTGGTGGTGATCAGCGTGGTCGAGGTCGAGAGGATGATGCGGTCCGTCTGCGCGGCGATGTAGCCGAGCATGGTCGTCGGCGAGGACGGGACGAACGGCGGGTTGTGGTGCTCGCCGGTCGCGAAGACGTCCAGGCCGACCTCCTCCGCCTTGCGCGCGATGGCCACCATCGCCTTGATCCGCTCGTGCTCGCTCGGGGTGCGTCCGGTGGTCGGGTCGGGGGTGACGTCGCCGACGGTGAAGATTCCGAACTGCATGCTGCTCACCACACTCCAGGAGGTCCAAGTCGTTCAACTTTCAACCACCCTAGCACGCAGGCGCGGATCGTTATTCCCGCGCCTCCCGCCGACAATGGGAGGCGGGCCCCGGCAACGGCCGGAGCCCGCGGAAGGACGGCGAACCGATGGCGCCGTACATCGCGGTGAGCGCACTGAGCCACGAGGGCCTGGTGCGGGAGCACAACGAGGACAGCCTCACGATCGGCCCGTGGACGCTCTGCGCCACCGTGACCACCAACCCGCAGACCCTGCTCTTCCCGCTCGGCCCGCCCTGCGTGGTCGCCGTGACCGACGGCCTCGGCGGCCACCCCGGCGGCGAGGTGGCCAGTGCCCTGGTCGCCCGTCGGCTCGCCGCCGCCGGGGGCGGACTGGACGGCGAGGAGGCCGTCCGGGCGGAGCTCCAGGAGTGCAACCGGGCGGTCTACGCGGCCGCCGCCGGGGAGCCGGAGCTGGCCGCGATGGGGACGACGGTCGCCGGGCTGGTGCTGCTGCCCGACCGGGCCGTGGTCTTCAACGTCGGCGACAGCCGGGTCTACCGGATCAGCAGCGACGGGCCGGAACCGTCACCCCCGGAGCGAGTAAGCCCGGAGCGAGTGAGCCTGGAGCGGGTGAGCGTGGACGACAGCCCGCCGCTGCCGCCCGGACAGCGCACCACCCCGCTGGTCACCCAGACCCTGGGCGGCTCGCTCGGACTCACCTTCGTCGAACCGCACGTACGGGTCTCGCCGCTCGCCGCCGGCGACCGCTACCTGGTGTGCAGCGACGGCCTGACCGACCCGGTACCCGAGGAGGAGCTCGCCGGACTGCTCGCCCGCGCGGACGGGCCCTCCGACCGGGCCGACGGCAGGGCCGCCTTCGAGCTGTGGAAGGCGGCCGTCGAGGCGGGCGGCCCGGACAACATCACCCTGGCGCTGGTGCGGATCGGCGAGTAGCCGCGCGCGATGCCCCTGGAAACGCCGGAGACCGGAACGCCGGACGCCGGAACACCGGAACACTGGAACACCGAAACGCCGGAAGCCGTGCCGACGGTTCGTCAGCACGGCTTCCGGAAGAGCGAGTTGAGTCGCCGCCGGGCGGCTACTTGCGCAGCAGCAGGATCACTCCGGCCGTCACCAGGCCGACCAGCACGGCGGCCGCGCCGTACGCCAGGCGGTGCGCCTTCAACACCGGCAGGAAGCGGTCCACCGCGTAGCGGCCCGGGCCGGTCAGCGCCAGGGCGGCGGCGCCCGCCGTCAGCAGCAGCTCGTACTCGCTGCCCTTCGGGGCGAAGAAGCCGCCGCCCCAGGTGACGGCGATCGCGTTGACCATCGTGCCGACGATCGCGGCGCCCGCCAGCGGGGTCAACAGGCCGACGGCGAGGCCGAGTCCGCCCAGGACCTCGGTCAGGCCGGCCACCACGGCCATGGCATTGCCGGCCGGGTAGCCGCTCATGGTGAAGAACTGACCGGTGCCGTCGATCCCGCCACCCCCGAACCAGCCGAACAGCTTCTGGCTGCCGTGCGCGGCCATGGTCAGGCCGAGCACCAGGCGCAGGAGCAGGAGTCCGGCGTCATAGGCGTGCGGGGAGGTCGTCGCGGGCCCGGAGCCGCCCCGTACGGAGCGGGCGGCGGGGCTGGTGGGACTGGTGGCGGCGGTCGTGCTCGGGCTGCTGCTCGGCATGCGCGTCTCCATCGATCGGGGTCGGTCGTAGGGGTGTGTGTGGTGATGCGGCCGGGCGGGGTGGGACACGCCGCGCCTTTTGTTCAAATTTGAACCGGCCACTCCTCGACCGTACCGTGGAGTTCGAATTTGAACAACTGACGGTGCATGGACGACTCGCGCACCCCACCGGGGCCGGGGCAGGGTGGAGACATGGCTCACCGCAGGCAACGCCGGCCGGCCGACCCGCCCGGCACGCCCTACCCCGAGGCGCTCGCCGCCTTCGACGAACGGGTCCGGCTGATCGCCCCCGGCCACTGGAACTCCCCCACCCCGTGCGCCGACTGGACGGTGCGGGACCTGGTCAACCACCTCACCGGCGAGCAGCTCTGGGTCCCCGACCTGCTGATGGGCGCCACCATCGCCGAGGTCGGCGGCCGCTACGACGGCGACGTGCTCGGCGACGACCCGGTCGCCGCCTGGAACTCCGCCGCCGAAGCCGCCCGGCAGGCCTGGGACGTGCCCGGCGCCACCGAACTCACCGTCCACCTCTCCTTCGCGGACGTCTCCGGGCAGTACTACCTGGACCAGCTCACCACCGACCTGGTCGTCCACGCCTGGGACCTCGCCGCGGGCATCGGCACCCGCACCCGGCTCCCGGCCGGCCTGGTGGACTTCGCGCTCGGCGAGATCGGCGGCTACGGCGACCTCTCCGGCAGCGGACTGTTCGACCCGCCGCTACCGGTCCCCACGGACGCCGCCCCGCAGACCCGACTGCTGGCCCTCACCGGGCGGCGGGACGGCGGCTGAGCAGGGATCTCCCGCGGAACCCGCACCCGGCAGCGGCCCGGACCGGGGTTCCGCGCGGCGGCGCCGGATACTGGACAGTACGGGGGGCGAGTCCTGATCCCGGACGAGAGGCGGGCACGCCATGAGCCGCAGGCCGGACATCCTCGGCGAGTTCACCGCCGACCACAAGGCGGCCACCGACCTGCTCGACCGCGCCGAGGCGGCGCCGGCCGGCTCGGCCGAGCGCGGCGAGCTGGTCAGCAGGCTGACCGACCTGCTGTTCAGCCATTGCGCCGCCGAGGAGGAGCACCTCTTCCCGCTCGTCCAGCACGACGTGCCCGAGGGCGGGGCCCTGGTGTTCAGCAGCATCCACGACCACCTCGCGATCGGGCAGTACCTCGCCGACCTGCAAGGACTCGGCCCGGGCGACCCGGCCTTCGACACCCTCCTGCACGGCCTCGGCGCCACCCTCCGGCGGCACCTCACCGGCGAGGAGAAGACGGTCTTCCCGGCCGCCCGCAAGGCCCTGCCCGCAGCGACCCGCGCGGAGCTCGGCGAACGACTCCGGGCCCAGCGGGCGGACACCGAGCCGACGGGCAGCGGTCCCGCGGACACCGAAGCGACGGACACCGAGGCGAGAGGCACCGAACCAGCGGGCACCGAACCGGCGGGCGCCGAGCCGACGGGCGGCGGCCCCGCGGGCTGAGGCCGGTCAGCCCTTCGGGCTGATCACCGCGAAGCGGGCGCCGTCACGGTCCCGCAGCCGGGCCACCCGGCCGTACGGGGAGTCGAAGACCGGTCCGATCCCCGCCCCGCCCAGCTCAACCGCCCGCGCCACCGCCCGGTCGGCGTCCGGGACGGCGAAGGAGACCTCCCAGTGCGGTGGCGGGCCCGCCGGTCCGCCCGCCTGCTCCTTGGCCAGCGCCGCGACGCTGTGCCCCTCCGCGCGCAGCACCACCCGGTCGTGCTCCCAGCGGACCTCGAAGCGCTCCGGGTCCCGGCCGTCCCAGCGGAACACCTCACCGTAGAACAGCGCCGCCGCGAACGGGTCCGGGGTGCGCAGCTCGATCCAGACCGGCGCTCCCGGCACGTCCAGCCGCCGGGCCCGGCCCGGCGGGCCCTCCCAGATGCCGAACACCGCCCCGGCCGGGTCCGCCGCGAAGGCCACCCGCCCGGCGTCGAAGGCCAGCGGGCCGACCGCCAGGGTCGCGCCGCGCTCGCGCACGGCGTCGGCGGCGGCGTCGGCGCTCTCCGTCCCGAAGTAGCTGGTCCAGGCGAGCGGCACCGCCCCGAGGCCCGCCACCCCCAGCCCGGCCACCGCCTCCCCGCCGGTCACCGCGTGCACGTACGGGCCGAAGCGCTCCGGGCCGGGCTCGAACTCCCAACCCAGCAGCGGACCGTAGAACCCCGTGGCGCTCTCCAGGTCCCGGGCCATCAGGCTCACCCAGCACGGAACGGCCGCCACGCAGCGCACCCTGGCGGTCGTCTCCTCGCTGCCCATCGCGGACCTCCTCGCCCACCCGGCCGCCGGGCCCCTCCCGACTCCCGCGGCCCACCGGCCGCCCGGGACGCCCACAGCCTAGGGCGGCCTGAGCAGCCCGTCCGGGAAGGCACGGCCGGGCTCAGCGCACCCAGTTCTTGAGCGGCTCGGTGTCGAGAACGATGCCGACCGGGTCGGGGAGGCGGACGGTCTTGCCGAACGACAGCGTCTGAACGGTCTCGTAGCGACCGCCGTCAGGCTGGCTGTGGACGATGACCTCGGCCGAGTCGCGATCGATCAGCAAGTAGACGGGGATACCGGTCTCGGCGTAGGCGCGGGGCTTCTCCACGCGATCTCGGCGCTCGGTGTCGGAATCGTAGGAGGTGACCTCGACGACCATCAGGACCCGATCGGCGTTCGCCCACTCACCTTGGCTGCCGAAAGTGCCGCTGGGCGCGAGCGTGCCATCAGGGCGCGCATGGCCACCGCGATAGGTCTCGACATTCAACCCTTGGTCGTACAGCCACAGTTCAGGACGCGACTGGATGCAGATCCGCATCAGCCACTCGATGATCAGGCCGTGGTCGCCGTCCGGCACGGGCTTGACCCCCAGCTTCCCGTTGATGAACTCCGGCCGCACACCTTCGACGGTGTCGGCCAGGTGACGAGCAAACTCCTCGAACTGCTCGGGCAGCATCTGCGGGCGGTCGGAGATCGCGGTCACGGGCTTTGCTCCTTCGCCTGGGCACCCTCCGGGGGAACGAGCAAGCCGGCGAGTGGTTACGGGGCATCCGGCTACTGACGATACCCACCACATCCGACGCCCGCTCGAATGTGACGCAGGTCACAGCATGGGAGGAAATTGCGGGGACAGATTCCCCGTTTGCGAGTACGTTGGAGAAAGCGGGGAGAACTTCCCCGGTATTCTGGAGGAGCACGTCGCCATGACCACCGTCGCCGCAGAGCCGGCCCGTTCCGCGGGGAGTGTGCGCACGCCGAAGTTGCGTGCGGACGCGAGCCGGAACCGGGAGCGGATCGTACTGGCGGCCCGGGACGCGTTCGTCGAGCACGGTGCCGAGGTGCCGCTGGACGAGATCGCGAAGCGGGCGGGGGTCGGCAATGCCACGCTGTACCGGAACTTCCCGGACCGCGCGGCGCTGATCCAGGAAGTGGCGCTGCTCGTCAAGAACCGCATCCTGGCCCTCGCCGAGACGGCGACGGCCGAGGCGGACGCGGGAGTGGGCGGCGGTCCGTTCGACGCTCTGCAGCGGTTCGTGCACGCGACCGTGGCGGAGAAGGTCGGCGGGCTCTGCGCCGTCTTCACCAGCACCGTCGATCCGGACGACCCGGAGTTGACCGAGACGCGGGAGCGCCTGCGGTCCGCCGTGAGCGGACTGATGGAGCGCGCCCGGGCCACCGGCGAGCTCCGGCCGGACGTCGACCACGGGGACCTGTTCGTCGCGATGAGCCAGCTGACCCGGCCGCTGCCGGGCACCTCCTGCCAACTGCTCGACGACTTCGTCCACCGCCACCTGCAGCTGTTCCTGGACGGCCTGCGCGCGCCGGCCCGCTCGGCGCTGCCCGGCCGGGCCGCGACCTTCGAGGACTTCCGCCCTCGGCACTGACCGACCACCTGGACCCAACCACTGATCCGACCCTGATCCGAGCCGATCCGCCCCCCTCGCACCCCACCTTCCGCGCGACTGACCGGAGTCGCCTCCGGGCGCGTCCGCGCGCCCTCGCACCCGTACGGCAACCTGCCGTTCCCGTACGGCAGTTGACCGTTCTCGCACACCACGCACCGTGAAATGGGTACCCCCATGTCTCAGACCGACTCCGCTCCGGCGACGATCCCCGATCCCAGGCGCTGGAAGGCGCTGATCTTCATCGGCCTGGCCCAGCTGATGGTCGTCCTCGACGCCACCATCGTGAACATCGCCCTGCCGTCCGCGCAGACCGACCTGGGCATATCCGACGGCAACCGCCAGTGGGTGATCACCGCCTACGCGCTGGCCTTCGGCGGCCTGCTGCTGTTCGGCGGCCGGATCGCGGACCTCTGGGGCCGCAAGCGGACGTTCATCGTCGGCCTGACCGGCTTCGCCCTCGCCTCCGCGCTCGGCGGCATGGCGGTCAACACCGCGATGCTGCTCGGCGCCCGCGCCCTCCAGGGCGTGTTCGGCGCGCTGCTCGCGCCGGCCGCGCTGTCGCTGCTCGCCGTGACCTTCACCGAGGCCAAGGAGCGCGCCAAGGCCTTCGGCATCTACGGGGCGATCGCCGGTGGCGGTGGCGCCATCGGTCTGATCCTCGGCGGTGCGCTGACCGAGTACCTGAACTGGCGCTGGACCTTCTACGTCAACATCCCGTTCGCCATCGCGGCCATCGCCGGCGCCGTCCTGGTGATCACCGAGCCCGTCGGGGGCCGCAACCGCAACAAGCTGGACATCCCCGGCGTGGTGCTGGTGACCACCGGCCTGGTCTCGCTGGTGTACGGCTTCACCCGCGCCGAGTCCAGCGGCTGGACCGCCGGCAGCACCCTGGCGCTGTTCGCCGCGGCCGTCGTGCTGCTGGGCGCCTTCGTGATCGTGGAGCGCGCGGTCGCCGCCCCGCTGCTGCCGCTGCGCGTGGTGCTCAACCGCAACCGGGGCGGGGTGTACCTGTCCCTGGGCATGGCCGTGATCGGCATGTTCGGCCTGTTCCTCTTCCTGACCTACTACCTCCAGGTCGTGCGCGGCTACAGCCCGGTGCTGACCGGCGTCGCCTTCCTGCCGATGGTGGCGGGCATGATCACGGGCTCGACCCAGATCGGCGCCCGGCTGATGACCCGCGTCCCGGCGCGCTACCTGATGGCGCCCGGCTTCCTGACCGCCTCGGTCGGCATGTTCCTGCTGACCCACATCGGCCTGGACACCTCGTACCCGGCGCTGATCCTGCCCGGTCTGGTCCTGATGGGCCTCGGCATGGGCACCGCCTTCATGCCGGCCATGAGCCTCGCGACCTACGGCGTCCAGCCGCGTGACGCGGGCGTGGCCTCGGCCATGGTCAACACCTCGCAGCAGGTCGGCGGCGCCATCGGCACCGCGCTGCTGAACACCATCGCGGCCAGCGCCACCACCGCCTGGATGACCTCGCACCACGCGGCCATGGCCGCCGCCGCCTCGCCGGAGGCCGGCAAGGCCCTGCAGTTCCAGGGCATGGTGCACGGCTTCTCGACCGCGATCTGGGTGTCCTTCGGGATCCTGGTGGCGGCCGCCGCCGTCGCCTTCACCTTCATCAACGCCGGTCGCCCCGACACCGCGGGTGCCAACTCGGGTGCGGCGAAGAACGACGAGGTGCCGGTGCTGGTGCACTGACCCTCGCGGGACCCCACGGGGTGACTCGGGTGCGCATGCGGCCCGTCCGGTGTCTTCCACGACACCGGGCGGGCCGCTCGCCGTTTCCGGGGCGGGCCGTCCGGGAACGGCGAGCCGCGGCGGAAGGGGCCCCGGGTGGAAGTGGGGATCAGTCCCCGATTATGGTGACCTCCGTACGAAGCGGGGACTGATCCCCGTTTCCTTCGGACCGAGGTGCGTGCACATGACCCGGAATCAGAACCCAGGGCGGGGGCAGCGGGCCGCCGACTGGGCGGACGGCCGACTGGGGATCCACTCCCTCGCCAGGGCCAACCTGCGCAAGATCTTCCCGGACCACTGGTCCTTCATGCTGGGCGAGATCTGCCTCTACACCTTCCTGATCATCATCCTGACCGGCGTCTGGCTGACCCTGTTCTTCAAGCCGAGCATGGGCGAGGTGGTCTACAGCGGCTCGTACGTCCCGCTCAAGGGCATCCGGATGTCCGAGGCCTACGCCTCCACCGTGGACATCAGCTTCGAGGTCCGCGGCGGGCTGCTGATCCGGCAGATCCACCACTGGGCGGCGATCGTCTTCGTCGCGGCGATGTTCGTGCACATGATGCGGGTGTTCTTCACCGGCGCGTTCCGCAAGCCGCGCGAGGTCAACTGGGTCTTCGGCTTCCTGCTGCTGTTCCTCGGCATGCTGGACGGCTTCTTCGGCTACTCGCTCCCGGACGACCTGCTCTCCGGCACCGGCATCCGGTTCATCGAGGGCGTGGTGCTGGCCGTGCCGCTGGTCGGCACCTACATCCAGATGTTCCTGTTCGGCGGGGAGTTCCCCGGGCACGACATCATCCCGAGGTTCTTCACCGTCCACGTGCTGCTCGTGCCCGGCATCATGCTCGGGCTGCTGGTGGCGCACCTGATCCTGGTCTTCTACCACAAGCACACCCAGTGGGCGGGCCCCGGCAGGACCGAGAAGAACGTCGTCGGCATGCCGCTGATGCCGGTCTACATGGCGAAGGCCGGCGGCTTCTTCTTCCTGGTCTTCGGGATCGTCGCCCTGATGTCGGCGATCGCCACGATCAACCCGATCTGGGCGTACGGCCCGTACCGTCCGGACCAGGTCTCCACCGACGCCCAGCCCGACTGGTACATGGGCTTCGCCGAGGGCCTGATCCGGGTGATGCCAGGCTGGGAGATCGGCCTGTGGGGGCACACCCTCAACCTCGGGGTGCTGATCCCGTTCACGCTGTTCCCGGTGATCCTCGGCGCGATCGCGGTCTACCCGTTCGTCGAGGGCTGGGTGACGAACGACGCCCGGGAGCACCACCTGCTCGACCGGCCGCGCAACGCGCCGGTCCGCACCGCCCTCGGCGCGGCCTGGATCAGCGTCTACCTGGTGATGCTCGCGGGCGGCGGCAACGACCTCATCGCCACCCATCTGCACCTGTCGCTCAACGCCATCACCTACGCCGTGCGGATCGGCTTCTTCGTCGTCCCGGTGGCCGTCTTCGTGGTCACCAAGCGCTGGTGCCTGGGCCTGCAACGGCGGGACCGCGACAAGGTGCTGCACGGCCGGGAGACCGGCGTCGTCAAGCGGCTGCCGCACGGCGAGTTCACCGAGGTGCACGCCGGGCTCGCGCCCGCCGAACTGCACCGGCTCACCGCACACGAGCAGCCCCGCCCCCTCGAACTGCCGCCCGAGGTCGACGAGAATGGAGTGGCCCGGCCGGCGGGCGTGCTCACCCGCACCCGCGTACGGCTGTCCCACGGGTTCCACGGCGAGCACGCGCGGATCGGGAAGCCCACCGCCGAGGAGTACCGCGAGCACCGCGAGATCACCGAGGGCGAGGGCCACGGTCACCACTGACCCCGCCCCCCTGTGCGAGGGAGGAGATCATGCACGACCCCACCGACCGGCTCGCCGACAGCAGGTACCTCCTGCTGACCACCTTCGGCGACGACGGCAGCCGACTGGACACCCAGCTGTGGGTGGTCGCGGACGGCCGGGCGCTCGGCGTCTGGACCCCGGCCCACTCCGGTGAGGCCGAACGGATCCGCCGCCACCCCCGGGTGCTGATCGGCCCCTGCGACGCCCACGGGCGCCCCACCGGCCGCCGGCTCCCGGCCCGCGCCCGGCTCTGCGACGCCGACGCGACCGCGCGCTACCGCACCTCACTGATCAACAAGTACGGCCTGACGGCCCTGCTCACGCTGGCCCGGAGTCGGTTCCGGGTCGGGCTGTCCGGGACGGTCGGGATCCGGATCACGCCGAACGAGCTGGAGCAGCGGCTGGTCGGGCCGGAGTGGCGACCGCCGGGGACGTACTGCGTCAACTGAGCGGCGCGGAAGGGCTTCGGGCACCCCGGAGCGCGTCGAGTGCCGGGAACCGTGGGAACGGGGCCCGGCGCTCGGCGTTTCCGATGCTCAGCGCTTCCCGTGCTCGGCGTTTCCGGGCCTGGTGTTCCGGCGCCCGGCGTTCCGGCGCCGGCGTTCGGGGCGTCGCCGGTCAGGCCCCGTCGTCCGGGGCCCGGGCCAGGTCCCCCGGTTCGCAGGCTTCCCGGCCGGTCCCCAGGTGCACGACCCTGACCGCCCGCTCCGGGCCGCCGGGGACGACCCGCTGCTCGTGGCCGCAGCGCGGGCAGATCAGCGGGATGCGCGGCCGGTTCGGGTCCCGTCCGGCCTGGCTTTGGCCGCCGTCCGGGTGCGGGGCGGTCACGAGAGCGGGTGGGTCGGGACCGGGCTGACGTCCTGGATCTCGCCGTGGGCCTTGGTGAGCAGCTGCGAGGCCAGGTCGTTGAGCGCGCGGGCGCCCGCGATCTCCTCGCCCACCCGCAGCTGTTCCGGGTCGGAGGGGTGGCGGCTGCTGTAGCCGTGGGCCCGCACCTCCGTCCCGTCGCCGAGCCGCAGCAGGGCGGCGGCGGTCGTCCGCGCGCCCTCCTCGCGGAACTCCATCTCGATGTGCCAACCGACCAGAGTCTGCATGGCGGATCACCTCCATCGGTTACTCCTCCAGAGTGCGCCGCACCCAGCGTGATCACCAGGCCAGCCGGTCCGGGGTCAGGTTGAACATGTTCAACTCGGCGACGTAGAGTCGCGGACGAAGGGTATTTGAACGCGTTCAAGAGGGGGTGTGCCCGCCATGGACAAGGGCACGACCGAACTGGTCGACCTACTGGTCCTGCTCGGCATGGGCGCCGTCCTGCCGCTCGGCCTGGCCCTGGTCGACGAACCCGGGCTGGCCCGGATCCGCCGGCTCTGGCCGCTCGCCGCCGTCCCCGGGGCGCTGTCGCTCTGGCTGCCCCGCGGCGGCCTCGCCACCGCCACCGCCGTCCTCTACGCCCTCGGCACCCTGGCCGTCGCCCTGCACGCGCCCCGGCGACTGGCCCGCACCCGCTCGCTCGCCCCCGCCGAGATCGCCGTGCTCACCGCACTCGCCGCGCCCTCGGTGGCCGGGGTCGCGCTGGTCGCCGAACGCTCCGGCTACCCGCTGTTCGGCTTCGAACCGCACATCCTGGCCCTGACCGTCCCGCACTTCCACTACGCCGGATTCACCGCCGCGCTGGTCGCCGGACTGGTCTGCCGCGCCTCGGCGCCCGGCTCCGCGGCGGCCCGCTGCGCGGCACTCAGCGTCCCGGCCGGCACCCTGCTGGTGCTCGCCGGGTACTTCCTCGGCAACTGGTGGCAGTTCGCCGGGGCGGTCGTCCTCAGCACCGGGATGTGGCTGGTCGGCCTGGTCAGCTGGCGCGACCTGCGCCCCCGCGCGGCCGACCCGGTCACCGCCGGACTGCTCACCGTCTCCTCGGGCGTGCTGGCGCTCACCATGCTGCTCGCCCTGTGGTGGGCGCTCGGCCGGGCCGCCGGACTCCCCCACCCCACCCTGGCCTGGATGGCCGCCACCCACGGCCTCGGCAACGCGCTCGGCTTCGCGCTCTGCGCGCTCCTCGCCTGGCGCCGGATCACCACCGCGGAGGACGCCCGATGAACGACCGCAGCCACCCCGGGACCGGCCCCGGCCGTCCTGGGGGCGACCACAGCCACCCCGGGACCGACCCCGGCCACCCCGGAGCCGACTACAGCTACCCCGAGCAGGGCGCCAGCCGCACCGGCGAGCTGCCCGCCGGCTACCACCACCTGCGGCACCGGGCCCCGATCGGCCACGGACGCGCCGCCCTGGAGGTCGCCGGGGCCGCGCTGCTCGGCTGGCGGATGCACCGGCTGGCCGGGGTCCGGATCGACGCGGAGGCCGACCGGGCGGCCCCGGGCGTCGCCGTCCGCTGCGCGATCGGCGTCGGTCCGCTGCGGGCGGGCGCGCCCAACCGGGTGCTGGCCGCCGTGGACGGCCCGGACCGGTACGGCTTCACCTACGGGACCAGGCCCGGGCACCTCGGCCGGGGCGAGGAGACCTTCCTGGTCGAGCTGGCGCCCGACGGGACGGTCTGGTTCGGCGTCACCGCGTTCAGCCGGCCGGTCGCCTGGTGGGCCCGGCTGGTCGGCCCGCTGTTCCCGCTCCTCCAGCACGCCTTCGTCCGGCGCTGCGGGCGGGTGCTGGCGGCGATCGCGGCGGACGCCGCCCAGGGCGGACCGCGCTGAGCCCCGCCCGGCGACGGCGTGAATCCGCTCGCCGCGCGGCCCGGGTCTGCGGCATGATCGCCGGATGACACCGCCGCCCACGGTGCCGGTTCCGGCCCCGGGGGCGGCCACCCCCGAGGACGGCGAGGAGCCGGCGCCGTGACCAGCTTCCACACCCACCAGGCCCTGGTCCTCGACGCCGCGCTGCCCGTCCACCGCCGCCACAGCGCCCTGCGCACCTGCCTGACCGGCTTCGCCCCGTACGGCCTGCGGGCGACCTACCACCACCTGACCGTCGGCGCCCGGATGCCCCGGCACCTGGAGGCCGACCCGGAGTCCCTGGTGCGAGCGGTGGAGGAACTGCACGAGGCGCGGCAGCTGTGGCTGGCCCGGGCGGAGCAGTACGCGGCGCAGCGGCGGGCCGAGAAGCGGGACGGCCGCCGGGCGGCGACTCCGGTGTGGTGGAACCAGCCCTGGTGGACCTCGCCGAACGACGCCTGGCGCCACGACCCCTTCCTGCACCCGGCGTTGCGCCTGCCCGACTACGTCCGACGGCAGAACGCGCTGCTGGACGGGGCCGAACTGCCCGGCTGCCCGGCCTGCGGGGAGGAAGGACCCACGGTGGAGGTGTCGACCGGCCACGACCGGGCCGAACTGTGCCGCACCTGCGCCCGGGTGCTGGTGCCGTGCCCGTGCGGCCGGTGGCACAGCTTCCAGCAGGAGCTGCGGGTCGGCTGGGGCCGGACCTGGCGGCGGGAGCACATGACCGGTGGCGGCGAGCCCAACCCGCACTGGCCCGCCCACCTGGGCGCGGCCCGGGTGCGGCGGCTGATGGGGTACGTCGTGCTGCACCTTCCGGGCTGAACCGGTCCTGACCGGTCACGGTCGGTGCCAGGTCACCCCGGGTGCGCGGTCACGATCGGTGCCCGGTCACCCCGGGTGCGCGGTCACGATCGGTGCCCGGTCACCCCGGGTGCGCGGTCACGATCGGTGCGCGGGGACGGAGACCAGCAGGGCGTCGGAGTTCTGGACCCGCACCTCGAAGTGGTCGATGGCGCCCGGCTGCATGGCCGCCCCGCCGGTGGTGCGCAGCACGCCCGGGGCGTCGGGTTCGCCGTAGCCGTCCGCCGGGACGTACCAGGTGGTGACGGTCTGGTGCTCGCCGCCGTGCGAGACGGCGACCAGGCGGCAGGTCAACGGACCCTGTACGCCGGAGAGTTGCAGGCTGACCCGGCTGCCCCAGGTGGTGCCGTCGACGCCGACGGTGGCCTTGGCCCCGGTGGCCGGGTCGCTGGCGCTGAACTGCTCGGCGACGGCGACCACGGCGGGCGTGGTCTCCGCGGTGAGCACCGCGGCCGTGACGGCCGGGCCGGCCGCGACCATCGCGGTCGCGGCCAGGGCGAGCACCAGCCGCCGCACCCGGCCACGCCGCCGGCCGGCCGCGACCTCGGCGACCAGCCGGTCCAGGAGCCGCCCGTCCGGCGCCGGCGCGAAGTCGGCCGGGTCCAGCCCGGCGGCCCGCGCCGACGCCACGTACTCGCCCAGCATCGGCTCCACGAAGCCCAGTTCGCCGACCTGCCCGGTGCACTGCGGGCAGTCCGCCAGGTGCCGCTCGAAGGCCGCGCGCTCGGCGGGCTCCAGCAGGCCGAGGACGTACGACGCGACGTCCAGGTGCTCGGGGCCACCGGACGGGCCGGGGCGGAGGTCGGGCCGCTCGGTCACGATGTCACTCCCCGTTCCTCCAGCGCGAGCCTGAGCGAGCGCAGTGCGTAGAACACCCTCGACCGGACGGTTCCGGCCGGGATGCCGAGGACGGCGGCCGCCTCCTTGGCGGTGCGGCCCTTGAGGTAGGTCTCGACGATGATCTCGCGGTGGGCGGGCGAGAGGTCGGCGAGCGCGTCGGCGACGGTCATCATCCGCAGCGCCCGGTCGATCTCGTCCTCGGCGGGCAGTTGTTCCAGGGCCGCCGCGTCCACCTCGCGCGGGCGGGCGCCGGCACTGCGGTGGCCGTCGATCACGATCCGGCGGGCCACGGTGACCAGCCAGGGGCGCAGCGAGCCGACCTGCGGGTCGAGCCGGTGGATGTTGCGCCAGGCCCGGACCAGGGTCTCCTGGACGACGTCCTCGGCGCGCTGCCGGTCCCCGGCGACCAGGTGGAGCACGAAGCCGAACAGCGGTCCGGCATGCTCGCGGTACAGGGCCCGCATCAGCTCCTCGTCCGCGGCCCCCTGGCCGTGTGCGGCGGGGTGCTCCTCGGTCACCACTTCATGGTTGCGCACCCGGGCCTCCCGGTCGAGGGCGATGGTCAGTGGTGGTCATCGGTCGGTCAGTAGTGACCGATGTTGGTCGGTCGTGGTCGGGCGGCCGTCGGTCAGTAGCCCGACGACGGCGGGGTGGGCGTCGGTGTGGGGGTGGCGGGTGCCGGGGTGGCGGGTGCCGGGGTGCCGCTCGGCATCGCCTTGCCGCCGGTCGGGGTCACCGCGAACCACTGGCCGGCCACGCCCTCGCCCTTGGTGTCGCCGGGCTTGGCGTCCGGCGAGTAGCGGTAGACCGGCCAGCCGTTGACGGTGACCTGCTTGGTGCCGTCGTCGCGGGTGAAGCTGCCGACCAGCTTGCTGTCGATGCCCTTGACCGTGATGTCGCCGCCGGCGTGCTCGGGCGGCCACAGGGTGGCGCAGTTACCGTTGCAGTACGAGTCCGAGGGGTTGCTCTGGTCCTGGTCGAAGCGGTAGAGCGTGAAGCCCGCACTGTCGGTGACGATGGTGCCGAGCTTGGGGTCGTCGGCGGTCCGGAGGGTGGCCGCGGCCGGGGCGCTCGAGCTGCTCGACGGGCTCGGCGCGCTCGACTTGCTCGATCCGGAGGACCCGCAGCCGGCGACCAGCGCCGCCGCGGCGAGGCCGGAGGCGGCGAGCACGACGGCCCGGCGGGTGCGGGGTGGGGTGCTGCGCATGGGGAGCCTCCCGCGTCGGTGAACGGACTGGACACCCCTCAGTACGGACGGTGGCCGCCCGGTGCTCAATCCCGGCCGGGCCCGGAATACCCCGGCGGGCATCACCGTTGTCCCGGGCGCATGATCCGTACCGGCACCTTCGGAAGGGAAGGACCCGCGAGATGAGCAACACGGTCGAGCTGACCAAGGAGAACTTCGACGACATCGTCCCGGGCCCGGAGGGCAAGGACTTCGTCCTGATCGACTTCTGGGCCGGGTGGTGCGGGCCGTGCCGCCAGTTCTCCCCGGTGTACGAGAAGGCCGCGGAGCGCCACTCGGACCTCGTCTTCGCCAAGGTCGACACCGAGGCCCAGCAGGAGCTGGCCGCCGCGTTCGGCATCCAGTCGATCCCCACGCTGGCCATCATCCGCGAGGGCGTGCTGATCTTCTCCCAGGCCGGGGCGCTGCCGGAGCCGGTGTTCGAGGACCTGATCGGCCAGGCCCGCGAGCTGGACATGACCGAGGTCAAGCGCAAGGTGGCGGAGGAGCAGGCGGCCGAGGGCCAGGCCTGATCTCCGAGCCCTGAGTCCTGGGCCGTGAGCCCTGGGCCCTGGGCGCTGGGTCCTGGGGCGTCCTGGGGCGTCCGGGGGCCCGGGGAGCTGCGGCTCTCCGGGTGTTCCGCCGGGGACGCCCCTCCCGGGCCGGGTCATCCGGTGGGCTCCGCCCCCGATCCGCTCCTAGAGTCGCGGATGACGGGGGTCCCCACCGCGGAAGGACGGTCCACCATGAGCACCTTCGTACTGGTTCCCGGATTCTGGCTCGGCGCCTGGGCCTGGGACGGGGTGGTCGCGCCGCTGCGCGCGGCCGGGCACCGGGTCCACCCGGTGAGCCTGCCCGGGCTCGCCGAACGGGCCGGTGAGCAGGGCGACTTCGGGCTGGAGGAGCAGATCGCGGACCTGGCCGACCTGCTGGTGCGTGAGGACCTGTGGGACGTGGTGCTGGTCGCCCACAGCGGCGCCTGCGCCCCGGTCGGCGGGGTCGCGGACCGGATGCCGGAGCGGTTCCGGCGGGTGGCCTACCTGGACAGCGGGCCGATGGCCGACGGCGGTTCGGTGTACGACCTGTGGCAGCCCGACTTCCGCGCCGAGGCCGACGCCACCGCGGTCGACGGCCGGCTCCCGATGCCCTCCTGGGAGTACCTGGCCGCCCACGGGTCCAGCACCGAGGGCCTGGACGGGGCCGCGCTGGACCGGATCCGCACCCGGGTCACCCCGCAGCCGGTCGGCTCGTACCGGGACCGGCTCCGGCTGACCGGCGCCGGGGCCGCCCTGCCGCAGGCCCTGGTCTCCTGCTCCTTCCCGCTCGACCGGGTGCGGGAGATGATCGCGGCCGGCCACCCGTGGTTCGTCGGGCTGGACGGGCCGAACTGGGAGCTGCGCGAACTGCCCACCGGGCACTGGCCGATGTTCTCCCGCCCCGCCGACACCGCCGCGCTGCTCGCGGAACTCGCGGCGATCTGATCACGGTTGGCGTGTTCGCCCGTACTCCGGCCGGTCCGCGTCGCAGGATGGGGCGCACGCCGCACCCGGTCGGGGACCGGGCGACCCGCGAGACCACGGAGGACCGGACATGACCAGCAGCACCACCGGGGAGTACGACGTCATCGTCCTGGGCGCCGGGCCGACCGGCGAGAACGTGGCCGACCGGACCGTCGCCGCGGGCCTGAGCACGGTGATCGTGGAGGCCGAACTGGTCGGCGGCGAGTGCTCGTACTGGGCCTGCATGCCGAGCAAGGCGCTGCTGCGCCCGGCCGCCGCGCTGGACGACGCCCGCGCGGTGGGCGGCGCCCGGGAGGCGGTCGGCGACGGACGGCTGGACGCGGCGGCGGTGCTCGCCCGCCGGGACTCCTTCGCCTCGCACTGGAAGGACGACGGCCAGGTGCAGTGGCTGCGGGACACCGGCATCGAGCTGGTCCGCGGCCACGGCCGGCTGGCGGGCGTGCGGACCGTCACGGTGGAGGCGGAGGACGGCACCGAGCGGGTGCTCACCGCCCGGCACGCCGTCGCCGTGTGCACCGGCAGCCGCCCGGTGCTGCCCGCCACCGTGCCCGGGCTGGCGGAGGCCCACCCGTGGACCAACCGGGAGGCGACCGGCTCGCCGACCGTCCCCGGGCGGCTCGCGGTGGTCGGCGGCGGGGTGGTCGGCGTGGAGATGGCCACCGCCTGGCGGGCGCTCGGCTCCGAGGTGGTGCTGCTGGTGCGCGGTGACACCCTGTTGCCGCGGATGGAGCCCTTCGCGGGCGAGCTGGTGGCCGAGGGGCTGTGGGAGGCCGGCGTGGACCTCCGCTTCGGCACCGAGGTGACGGCCCTGGAGCGCGCCGACGCCACCGGGCCGGCGGTGCTGACGCTCTCCGGCGGCGAGCGGCTGACCGTCGACGAGGTGCTGTACGCCACCGGCCGGGCCCCGCGCACCGCCGACATCGGGCTGGAGCAGGTCGGACTGCGGCCGGGCAGCTGGCTGGACGTGGACGACAGCTGCACGGTGCTGGGCGTGGACGGCGAGTGGCTGTACGCCGCCGGGGACGTCAACCACCGGGCGCTGCTCACCCACCAGGGCAAGTACCAGGCCCGGATCACCGGCGGGGCGATCGCCGCCCGGGCCGAGGGGCGCGCACTGGACACCTCGCGCTGGGGCGCGCACTCCGCGTCCGCCGACCTCGCCGGAGCGCCGCAGGTGGTGTTCACCCGACCCGAGGTCGCGGCCGTCGGCCTGACCCTGGCCGAGGCCGAGCGGCTCGAACTGCGGGTCAAGGCCGTCGACCACGAGATCGGCAACGTCGCCGGGGCCTCGCTCTACGCCGACGACTACCGCGGCCGTGCCCGGGTGGTCTTCGACCTGGACCGGCAGGTGATCATCGGCGCCTGCCTGGTCGGCCCGGCCGTCGCCGAACTCCTGCACTCGGCGACCGTCGCGGTGGTCGGCGAGGTGCCGGTCGACCGGCTCTGGCACGCCGTCCCCGCCTACCCGACGATCAGCGAGGTGTGGCTGCGGCTGCTGGAGGGCTGCCGGGGGTGATCCCCCCGGCACCTCCGGACGCCCCCCGGGGCACCCCCCGGGGCACCCCTCCCCCTCAGGGGGCGCGGCGCGGCGAGATGTGACCGCCGGTGGACGGCGGGACACTGGGCGGTGGGGTCGCGTCGCCGCGTCCCGGGGGGCCGTCGCGGGGGGCCGCTCGCGATCAGGTGGTGTGAGACATGACCGAGGTGCTGTTGGCCGTCGGAACCGAGAAGGGCCTCTTTCTCGGCCGCAGCCGCGACCGGCTGGACTGGAAGTTCAGCGGGCCGCACTTCCCGATGAACGCGATCTACTCCGTCTCGATCGACCGCCGCGAGGGCCGCACCAGACTGCTGGTCGGCGCCGACAGCAGCCACTGGGGGCCCTCGGTGTGGCGCTCCGACGACCTCGGCGCCCGCTGGCACGAGCCGGCCCGGCCGGCGATCCGCTTCCCCGAGTCCACCGGAGCCTCGCTCACCCGGGTCTGGCAGCTCCAGCCCGCCGGACCGGAGGCCCCCGGGGTGGTGTACGCGGGCACCGAACCCGCCGCACTGTTCCGCTCCACCGACGGGGGCGAGAGCTTCACCCTGGTCGAACCGCTCTGGAACCACCCCCAGCGGTCCGCGTGGGGCGCCGGCTACGGCGGCCAGGGCCTGCACACCGTCCTCACCGACCCGCGCGACCCGCAACGGCTGCTGGTCGCGGTCTCCAGCGGCGGCGTCTACCGCAGCAAGGACGGCGGCGACAGCTGGGAGCCCTCCAACACCGGCCTGCGCGCCGAGTTCTTCCCGGAGGAGCGCCAGTACCCCGAGTTCGGCCAGTGCGTGCACAAGATCGCCGCCGACCCGGTCCACCCCGACCGGCTCTACCTGCAGAACCACGGCGGGGTCTACCGCAGCGACGACCGGGGCGGGAGCTGGCGCTCCATCGCTGACGGCCTGCCCGCCGAGTTCGGCTTCGCGGTCGCCACCCACCCGCGCCGCGGCGACACCGCCTACCTCTTCCCGCTCGGCGGCTCGGACGACCGGATCCCGCCCGGCCGCCGCTGCCGGGTCTTCCGCACCACCGACGGCGGCACCAGCTGGCAGCAGCTGGCCGACGGGCTGCCCGGCGAGGACCACTACGGCATCGTGCTGCGCGACGCCCTGCGCACCGACGACGCCGACCCGGCCGGGATCTACTTCGGCAACCGGACCGGCGACGTGTACGGCAGCCGCGACGAGGGCGAGACCTGGTCACTGCTGGTCTCCCACCTGCCGGACGTGCTCTGCGTCCGGGCGGCGGTGGTGGGCTGAGCGACCCGCAGCTGGTCCGGTCGAAAACCGGTTGCCGGGACGCTCCGGTTCTGGTGAGCATGGGCCGCCGACGAACGATCTCGTGATTCTCGTGATTCTCGCGAAGTGGGGTGGGGCCATGCCCGAAACGGACTGGGTGATCAGGCACGACGGCGCCGGAGCGCCGGTGCTGCGGTACCAGCAGGGCGAGCGGGAGGGACGCCCCTGGGCCGACCTGCTGGAGGTGCTGGACGACTCGGCGGACGCCGTGGCGTACGTCCGCGCAGAACTGGCGGGCTGGGTGGTCTCCGGCAGCCCCGAGCTCGGGCAGCGACTGCTCGCGCAGGGGGCGACGGCCCTGCGCCACGCCCACACCTTCCGGCGGGACCTGCGCGCCGATCCCCCGCCCGCCGACTGGGCCGGGGCGCCGCTGCGGGAGGGGCTGCGGGCGGTGCCCTGCGACCGCGCGCCCGAGGAGCTGCTGGAGCCGTGGCGGGCCGCCTTCGACCCGGCGCACGTGGACCACTTCCCCGGGGACGACGCCCGGGCCCTGGCCGAGCGGATCGGCCCGCTGCTGGCCGGGAAGGCCATCGGCCCGGTGCTGCCGTCCAGCCTGCTCGCCGTGGACGCCGAGGACCGGGTGGTCGGCGCCGCCGTGCTGACCGACCGCGACGGCCTGCCCTGGGTCGCGGAGGTCTTCCGCCACCCGCGGCGCGGCTACCGCGGCCTCGGCGCCGACCTGCTCCGCCGGGCGGTCGCGGACGCCGCCGGGCGCGGGCTGGCCGACGTGCACCTGGTGGTCTCCGAGGGCAACCCGGCCCGCCGGGTCTACGAGGCCCTGGGCTTCGAGCTGCGGGAGACCTCGCTGACCGTGATCGTGCCGGACGCCGCCTGAGGCCTCCGGGTCCAGCCCTGAGCCCAGGGCCCTGACCCTGAGCCCCGGGCGCCAGGGCTCAGGGCCGGGCCAGTTCCAGGACGGCGATCCCGCCGAGGACGGTGAACGCGGCGGTCAGCCGCAGCCGGCCGAGGCGCTCGCGGAACACCACGGTGGCGATCAGCGCGGCGATCACGATGCTGGTCTCGCGCAGCGCCGCGATCGTCGCCAGGTTGCCCCGGGACTGCGCCCAGACCACCAGGCCGTACGCCGTCAGCGAGAGCACCCCGCCGAGGACCCCGACCGGCAGCACCCCGCGCATCCCGGTGAGCAGGGTGCGGCCGCGCCGGGCCCAGACCACCGCGACGAGCGCCGGCCCCTGGAGCAGGAACAGCCAGGCCACGTACCCGCCGACGGTACCGGCGTGCCGGACGCCGCTGCCGTCCAGCACCGTGTACCCGGCGATCATCGCCCCGGTGCCGGCGGCGGCCGTGAGAGCGGGCAGCTGCGCCCGCCCGGGTATGCCCTGGGCGAAGGCCAGCCCGATCAGCCCGCAGGAGATCACCACCACGCCCGCCAGCTCGCCTGCGCCCAGGTGCTGGCCGAGCACGGTGACCGACAGCAGGGCGACCAGCAGCGGCGCCGAACCGCGGGCGATCGGGTACATCTGCCCGAAGTCACCCAGCTGGTAGGCCCGCAGCAGCAGGACCGTCGAGACCGTCTGGACCACCGTGGAGGCCAGCAGGTACGGCCAGGCGGCGGCCGCCGGCAGCGGGTTGACCGCCACCAGCACCACCGCGCAGGCGGTGTACGTCAGGTTGATCAGCGCGAAGCCGACCATCTTGTCCGGGATCCGGTGCGCCAGGCCGTTCCACACCGCGTGCAGCACGGCGGCCGTGAGCACGGCCAGCGGCACGGCCGATCCGATTTCTGACATGGCGAAGCTCCCCTCCCGTCAGCCTGCCGGATTTCCGGCGGCGCTGGAACTGGATTCCACGCTACCCTAGAGCCATGGAAGAACGTTCCGAATTTTTCACGCCCCTGGAATCCCAGCTGGCCGCGCAGATCCGGGCCAGGCTCGGCGAGCTGCGCGGCACCGAGGCGCGGGTGGCCCGGGTGGTGCTGGACCGGGGCGCCGAACTGGTGCACCTGAGCGTCAGCGACGTGGCGGCGCTGGCCGGGACGGCACCCTCCTCGGTGGTCCGGGCCTGCCAGCGGCTCGGCTTCCGCGGCTTCCAGGAGTTGAAGATCGCCGCCGCCCTGCACGCCCCGGCCGCCCCCGCCGCGGAACCGGCCCCGGACGCCGACGACCCGGCCGCCCGGGCCCTCGCCGACACCCTGCGCGCCGCCCGGGCCGCCCTGGAGGGCATCACCGCCACGCTCGGCCCGGACGACCTGCGGGCCGCCGCCGAACTGCTGGACGACGCCCCCCGGGTGCTGCTGGTCGGCACCGGGCTGTCCGGCGCCGTCGCACTGGACATCGCCTACCGGCTGCGGGCGCTCGGCCTGGTGGTGGACGCCCCGGCCGACTCGATGACCGCCCAGCTGGTCGCCGCCGGGCTGCCGCCGGGCGCCGTCTGCCTGGCCGTCAGCCACACCGGCGCCACCCACAGCGTGGTGGCCGCCGCCCGGGCCGCCCGGGCGTCCGGGGCCGAGGTGCTGGCGCTCACCAGCTACGCCCGCTCGCCGCTCACCGAGACGGCGACCTGCGTCCTGGTCGCGGGCGGGCAGGACCTGGTCTTCGGCCTGGAGACCACCGCCAGCCGGCTGGCCCACCTGGCCGCGGTGGACGCGCTCGCCCAGACCCTGCTGGCGCTGCGCGGGCCCCGCGCGGAGCAGGCCCTGCGGCTCGCCGCCGACGTCTGCGCGGACTACGTGTACTGACCTCCCCGGCAGTACTACGTGCCGGGCCGGTGGGCGCCCTCGATCCGGGCGCCGCGCACCACGACCATGGTCAGGCCCACCGCGACCAGCAGCTCCGCCCAGAAGAACGCCGCGTAGTCCAGCAGTGAGCCGATCGGCGGGCTGCCGGGCGCGGCGTTGCGCATGCCGACCAGGGCGAACAGGGTGGCCGCCATCCAGCTCAGGGCCGGCCAGACGATCCCCCGCCGCTGCCGGACGATCAGCCAGGCCGCCACCAGGACGGACAGCGCCAGCGCCCACATCGCCGCCATCATGAACCAGGCCAGGATGTAGGTGCTGCGCGAGCGGCTGATCTGCTCGGTGACGGCGATGCCGAGGCCGTCGGTCTCCTTCTCCCCCTGGGTGAAGGCGAAGAACGGGTCGGCCTCCTGGATCCCGATCGTCACCGGGACCGGCCGCCCCCCGACGGTGGCCCGGAAGCCGACCTGCGCGCGGTAGCCGTCGAAGGGGTAGTCGGTGACCCGCCCCTCGGCGAGGCTGAACGACACCGGGCTGGAGGGGATCGGCTGGCCGGCCGGGTACTTGAGCACGGTCTGCTCCAGCGAGGTGGTCTCCAGCGCCACGTCCTGCGCCGGGATCTGCTGGATGCCGGACGTCCCCAGGGCGCCGTGCGGCACCACCAGGATCTTGGCGGCGACGGTCTGGGCGGCCGCGTCGACCCGCTGGAGCACCACGTCGACCTCCAGGAAGTCCGACGGGTGGTCGACGCCCACCTCCTGGGCCCGACCGCGGGTGGAGCGCTCGTCGGAGTAGAGCACCAGCCCGGCGGCCACGAACAGCACGATCGCCACCAGCACGGCGTACGCCCGCCAGGGGCGGACCTTCGGCCGGGTGGCGCTCGTGGCGCGCACCCGCGCGTCGATGCGGACCTTGGGCCGGGCGGTCGGACGCAGCGGCCGGACGGCCCTGCGGTGCGGCGGCGTGCTCATCGACCTGCTCCCACGGTCGGCGGCGGCGGCACCTGCTGCCGCCCGTCCCGCCAGCGTCGGCACGCTACCACCTGCTCCGCAACCGGGGCGGGCCGCCCGGGGCCTCCCCGCGGACGCGGAAAACACGCTGGTCGGAGCCGCTGTGTAGGCTCATCCGTCATGGCGAGGGTGACACGGGACGATGTGGCGCGGGTGGCGGGGACGTCCACGGCGGTCGTGAGTTATGTGATCAACGACGGACCGCGTCCGGTGGCACCGGCCACCCGGGCGCGGGTGCTCGCGGCGGTGGAGGAGCTCGGCTACCGGCCCAACCGGGTCGCCCAGGCGATGGCCCGCCGCCGGACCGACCTGCTCGGCATGGTCGTGCCGGACGCCCGGCAGCCCTTCTTCGCCGGGCTCGCCCACGCCGTGGAACAGGCCGCCACCGAGCACGGCCGGCTGCTGCTGATCGGCAACTCCGACTACGCGGACGAGCGCGAGGCGCACTACATCCGGGCCTTCCTGGGGATGCAGGTGGACGGGCTGATCCTGGTCACCCAGGACCCGGCCGCCCCCGGGCTGAGCGGCTTCGACTCGGCCGACGGCACCCCGGTCGTGCTGCTGCACCACCGCACCGAGAGCGTCGACGGCGTGGCCGTGGTGGCCGACGACGAAGGCGGCGCCCGCGAGGTGGTCCGCCACCTGCTCGGCCACGGCCACGCCGAGGTGCACTGCTTCGGCGGCACCCTGGCGCTCAGCCCGCTCGACCCGGTCACCGGGCGGACGGCCGGCTGGGCCGAGGCGCTGGCCGAGGCCGGACTGTCCACCGACGGCCGGCTCACCCCGGCGCCCTTCGACCGGGTCCGGGCGCACGCCGAGGCGCTCACCCTGCTGAGCCGGCCCGACCGGCCGTCCGCCGTCTTCTGCGCGACGGACGACCAGGCGATCGGCCTGCTGCGGGCCGCCGACGACCTGGGCATCCGGGTGCCCGAGGAGCTCGCGGTGGCCGGGTTCGACGACATCGCGGAGGCGGTGATCGCCGGACCGGCGCTGACCACCGTCACCACCGCGCAGGACGAGATGGCCCGGGCCGCGGTGGACCTGGTGCTCGGCGGGCCGGAGCGCCGCGCCGCCGGGGCCCGGACCTTCCCGGCCCGGCTGGTGGTGCGGCGCTCCTGCGGCTGCCCGGCCGGCGGTGCCGGGCAACAGCCCTAGGCCACAGGTCAGTTGAGCTGGAAGGTGGCCTCGACCGGGTAGTGGTCGCTGGGCGCGTTGGTGTCCGTCTGCCCCGGCACCCAGCCGGCCTGCGGGTCGAAGTCGACCTTCACGTCGGACATCGAGCTCGGCACCGGGCGGCCCGGGGCGTTGAGGTAGCCGAGGTAGTCCAGGTCGTCCCGGTAGTCGGTCGGGAAGGTCTCCACGCCCGCCATGTACTGGCACCAGGCGGAGACCGGGCAGTCCATGGTGGTGCGGGTCTGGTTCGGGACGGTGGCCGGGGTGCCGAGCACGCCGTTGACCGCGTTCTGGGCGTTGGCGTAGTCGCCGCGGGCCTGGCCGTGGAAGTACTCGACGTTGAGGTCGCCGCCGATCAGCACCGGCGCGCCGCTGCCCACGATGCCGTCGACCCAGGCGCGGATCTCGGCGAGCTGGCCGAGCCGGGTGGACTGGGTGGTGTCGGTGGAGGTGTCGGCCTCGTCCGCCTGGAGGTGGGTGCCGACCACCCACGCGGTGCTGCCGTTCTTCTTCACCTGCACCAGCGCCGCGCCCTTGTTGGCGTGGTAGTCCCAGGTGCCGTAGGTGGAGTTGCCGAACACGTGGGCGTACTGGGCGGTGATCGGGTACTTGGAGAGGATCATCGTGCCGCCGTTGATGACGAACCACGAGCTGGAGCAGTTGCCGCTGACGCCCGTCCAGCCGCCGCCGGAGCAGGTCCCGCCGACCACCGGGGTGCGGTACGGGTAGAGGTCGGCGAGCTTGGCGTTGATGTCGGCGGTCGAGCTGTTGTTGAACTGCTCGTCCAGGACGACCACGTCGGCGTTGTGCTGCCGGACGATCTGCTCGATCACCGGGGTGCGGCGGGCGGCCTGCTCGTTCTGGGTGCTGTCGACGATCGCGGTGCCGAGGTCGACGTTGAAGGCGAGGACGGACAGCGCGGTGGGGCTCGCCGCGGTGGTGGCGGAGGCGCTCGGGGCGGTGCCGCCGAGCAGCAGTGCGGCGGCGGCCGCCGAGGTGAGGGCGGTGGCCGTGCGGCGCGAGAGCATGGGCGTTCTCCTGGGGGTCCGTCAACCGGTGGGGTCCGGACGGGCCGGGGTGACCGGCCGCCGGTGATTGGCGGGGGAACGCTAGCTACTGCTCGGTACGTCGGGAAGAACGCCAGGCGATCAGTTGCGATCGCTCCTGTGGCGCTGAGGTGTCTGTACAGCTCAGGGCGGTCGGCTGACAAGATGTCTGTACACCCTGGCATCCGCCGCCGGGCGGCCGGCGAGCGGCCGTCAGCCGTCCGACAGTTCGTCCGCGAGCAGGTCCATCAGCAGGTTGTCGTGCCAGGTGCCGTCCGAGCCGCGCTCGTACTGGCGCATGGTGCCGACCGGGCGGAAGCCGACCTTGGTGTAGCAGCGGATGGCGGCCAGGTTGTCCGCGGCCGGGTCGATCACCAGCCGGTGGTAGTGGTGGTCGTGCACCAGGTACCGGGCCATGGTGCGCACGGCGTCCGTCCCCAGGCCCAGACCGTGCACCGAGGGGTCGAGGAAGATGTCCATCCCGGCGTGCCGGTACTCGTCGTCGTTCTCGGCGTACCACTGCACGGCGCCGACCACCCGGCCGCCCACGTCGATCGCGAAGGTCTCGGTCTCGGGCGCCTCCAAGTCCCGGGCGACCTCGTCGACCAGGTCGTCACCGCCCCGCCAGCGGGCGAACACCTCGGGCGTGCTGCGGATCGCCACCAGCGCCGGGATGTCGTCGGCGGTGGCCGGGCGGAGGGTGACCAGGGTGCCGTGCAGAATCGTCCCCATATGGGGCATGTTGGCACGGAAAGCCGCCCCTGGCCAGCGGTTTTCCAGGGGCCTCACCCGGCACCGCGGCAAGGGGCGGGCCGGGGCCGCGAGCCGGGCGGTCAGCCCGTGGCGGGCCGCTCCTGGTCGCCGAGCGGGCCCAGCCAGACGGCGGTGACGGCGCTGACGTAGCGGGCGCCGCAGTGGTCGTCCGGCACGACCAGCTGCGGGCCGTCCGCGTCCAGCGGGGCGCCGTCCATGCTGGTGGCGAGCAGGATCCGGCGGCCGCCGAAGTCCGGGTCGATCTCGGCCCAGGAGACCACCGCCCGGTGGCCGTCCGCACCGACCACGTTGAGCAGGAAGCGCAGCCGCTGCTTGCGGCCGGAGAAGTCGATCCGGGGCCGGGCGGCGAGCAGGACGTCCAGCAGGGCCGGACCCTCGTAGCCGTGCCGCTGCTCGCCCTCGGTCAGGCAGTCGAAGCTGACCTCGACCCGGTGCGCGGGGAGGGTGCGCAGCTGCTCGACGGTCAGCTCGGCCGGCTCGTCGAGGTGGCCGTGCAGCCGGACGGTGGGTGGTGCCGGGGTCACGCCGGGGCCGGCCTGGATCATGGCGCTCCTTCCTCCCGGGCCGCGCCACTGCGGCCCGGGAGGAGGACTACCCGAGGGGCAGCTCCGGCATTCGCGGTTGCGGCGCTGAATGCCCTCATTCAGCGGCAGCTGAGATGACCGGGCGACGGTTCAGCTCGCAGGTGCGAGACCGGTCGCGGTGCACGCCGGAGGCCGCGGCGCCCGCCGGAGGAGAAGGACCGGCGCGCCCCGCACACCGATTCAAGCAACCCGGCAATCGGGTGGACCACTGGTTCCGCACACCGGTCACGGGGCCCTCGACTGGATGATCCGACAAGAAGATTCGCGGTTGTTCCACTGGCATTTACGATGCTCATGCGTCGACATCCCTCTCATCTGCGAGAGGAAGTGACGCGGCGCACCAGAGCGACACCCGGGCGAGAGCGAGCGAAAGATGATCGTCGGCGACCTGCTGCACCTCGACGACCTGTCCATCCGGCTGGCCTGGGGCACCCCCGACCTGCTCGACCGCCCGGTCACCGGCGTCAGCTCCACCGACCTCCAGGACCCGGCCCGCTACCTCCAGCCCGGCGAACTCGTGCTCACCGGCCTGGTCTGGTGGCAGCCCGCCGACGCCTCCGGCGCGCTGCGCTTCGCCACCGCGCTGCGCAGCGCCGGGGTGGCCGCCCTGCTGGCCGGCGAGGGCACCCACGGCAGCATCCCGGACGGCCTGGCCGAGGCCTGCCGCACCCACGCCATCCCGCTGCTCGCGGTGCCCGCCGGGGTGAGCTTCCGGGCCGTCACCGACCGGGTCTACCTGCGGCTCTGGGGCGACCTGCGGGCCGGGGCGCAGGACACCGCGGCGATCCCGGAGACCGTCCGCAGCGAACTGCTCGACCTGGTCCGCACCGAGGCCGCGCCCGGCCAGGTGCTGGCCCGCGCGGTCGGCCGGCTCGGGCTGCCCGAGTGCTCGATCGCCACCGCCGGCGGCCGCCCGGTGGCCGGCCCGCCCCAGCCCGCACCGGCCGCCGGGCGCGGCGGGCCCGGACTGCCGGTCGGCCCGCAGGACGCCTCCCCCTTCGACGGCTGGCGGCTGCGCGCCCACCCGCACACCCCCGCCGTGGAACCGGCGCTCCAGGGCCTCGCCGACCTGCTCGCCCCGCTCGCCGCCCGCGCCCGGGCCGCGGCCGGCACCCGGCGGCGGGCCGCCGGACGGCTGCTGGACGCGCTGGCCGACGACGCCGGACTCACCGAACCGCTCGCCGCCTGCGGGCTGGCCGAGACCGGCCCGCTGGTGGCGGTCACCGCGCGGATCGAGCCCGGCCGGGCCGGCGACGAGGCACCGGCCGACTGGGCGGCGCACGCGCTGGCCGAGGCCCTGCACCCCCTGGACGCCCCGTACGCGGCCGGCACCGACCGCACCGGGCTCACCGCCGCACTGGTGGCCGCACCCGCCGAGCGGGTCGCCGAACGGCTGCGCCGGGCCCGGCCCGCCCTCCAGGCCCGGCTGACCGGCCGGCGCACCCTGCGGATCGGCGTCGGCCCGGCCGCCCCGGCCACCCCCCAGGCGCTGCGGGCGGCCCTGGTGCAGGCCCGGTACGTGCTGGCGGGCGCCACCGGCCCGGTCGGCAGCACCGCCGAACTGGACTCCCTGGACGGGCTGTTGCGCGGCATCCCGCCCGAGGTGACGGCCGCCTTCCACACCCGGCTGCTGGCCCCGCTGACCGCCCACGACGCCGAGAACGGCGTCTCGCTGCTCGGCACCCTGGCGGTGTTCCTGGACCACGACGGCTCCTGGGCGCGGACGGCCGAGCAGCTCCACATCCACGTCAACACCGTCCACTACCGGATCCGCCGGATCGAGGAGCTGACCGGCCGCAACCTGGCCCGCCTCCGCGACCGCACCGACCTGCGGGCGGCACTGCTGTGCGCGCCGGCGGCGGCCGTCCGGTGATCGTCCGGTGACCGCCCGGTGACCGTCCGGTCGGCGAGCAGGGCCCGGACGGATGACAGGTAGGAAAAAGATTCTTCCCGGCCGATGTCGATCCGGCGCCGGCCCGATCGACGCAGGGGTGAGCGGCGGGGAACGGCCCCGCCCGCAGGACCGAGGAGTCACCATGCCGCGCTTCATGTCACTGATCCGGATCGACGAGAGCGCCCGGGGCGACTGGGAGCCCGACCCGGGGTTCGAGCAGCGGATGGGGGCCCTGTTCGAGGAGATCACCAGGGCCGGGGTGATGCTGGACACCGCCGGGCTGACCCCGACCGCCCAGGGCACCCGGGTGAGCTGGACCGACGGGAAGGTCGGCTACACCGACGGGCCGTTCACCGAGACCAAGGAGGTCATCGGCGGCTACGCGATCATGCAGTGCAAGGACAAGGCGGAGGCGCTGGAGTGGACCAGGCGCTTCCTGCAGACCCACCCGGCGCACTGGCAGGTCGAGGCGGAGGTCCGGCAGCTCGACGAGGCGCCGCGGCCGCCGCAGTAAGGGCCGTAAGAGCAGTCAGGGCGTAGCGACCGTGGCGCACGTTGCCTCCCGCTCCGCCGGCTGCTCTGATGGGTGGCCGTGACGGAGAGGGAGGCGACGGCGGTCGTCGAGGCGGCGTACCGGATCGAGTCCGCGCGGATCATCGCCGCGGCCGCGCGGATCGTCCGGGACGTCGGCCTGGCCGAGGAGTTGGCGCAGGACGCGCTGGTGGCCGCGCTGGAGCAGTGGCCGCGCGACGGCGTGCCGGACAACCCGGGCGCCTGGCTGACGGCCACCGCCAAACGGCGGGCGGTCGACCTGGTGCGCCGCCGGGAGGTCTACGCCCGCAAACTCGCCGAGGTGGGACGGTCGCTGGAGGACGCGCCGGAGCCACCGGAGCCGTCCGACCCGGACGACATCGACGACGACCTGCTGCGGCTGATCTTCACCGCCTGCCACCCGGTGCTGTCGGCGCAGGCGCGGATCGCGCTCACCCTGCGGCTGCTGGGCGGACTGACCACCCCGGAGATCGCCCGCGCCTTCCTGGTGCCGGAGGCGACGGTGGCCCAGCGGATCGTCCGGGCGAAGCGGACGCTGGCGAAGGCGGGCGTGCCGTTCGAGGTGCCGTACGGCGAGGACCGGGCGCAGCGGCTGTCCTCGGTGCTGGAGGTCGTCTACCTGATCTTCAACGAGGGCTACTCGGCCACCGCCGGGGACGACCTGCTGCGCCCGCAGCTGTGCGAGGACGCCCTGCGGCTGGCCCGGGTGCTGGCCGCGCTGGTGCCCGGGGAGCCGGAGGCACACGGGCTGGCCGCGCTGCTGGAGTTCCAGGCCTCCCGGACGGCCGCCCGCACCGGGCCGGACGGGCGGCCGGTGCTGCTGGCCGAGCAGAACCGGGCGCGCTGGGACGGGCTGCTGATCCGGCGCGGCTTCGAGGCGTTCGGGCGGGCGGGCAGCGGGCCGTACTCGGTGCAGGCCGCGATCGCCGCCTGCCACGCCAGGGCGCGGCGGTACGAGGACACCGACTGGACGACGATCGCCGCGCTGTACGAGCGGCTGCTGGTGCTGACGCCCTCGCCGGTGGTGGCGCTGAACCGGGCGGTGGCCGTCTCGATGGCCCGGGGCCCGGCCGCCGCCCTGGAGTTGGTGGACGCCCTGGCGGCGGAGCCGGCGCTGCGCGACTACCACCTGCTGCCGAGCGTGCGGGGGGACCTGCTGGCCCGGCTGGGGCGGACGGCCCAGGCCCGGGCGGAGTTCGAGCGGGCGGCGGGGCTGACCCGCAACGAGCGGGAGCGGGAGCTGCTGCGGGAGCGGGCGGCCGCACTGGGCGACGGTTAGGGGGTGTCGTCCTGGCGCAGGCGGGCGCTGACCGCGCCGAGGCCCTCGGCGAGGACGGCGAGCTGCTCGCGGGTGAGCACGTCGATCAGCAGCTCGCGCACCAGGGCGACGTGGCCGGGGGCGGCCTGGCGGAGCGTCTCCCGCCCCTGGTCGGTGAGTTCGGCGATGACGCCGCGCACGTCGCTGGGGCAGGAGCGGCGGCCGACCAGGCCCATCCGCTCCAGTTGGGTGACCTGGTAGGTCAGGCCGCTCTTGGAGGTGACCAGCTTGTCGGCGAGTTCGGTCATCCGCAGCGAGTCGCCGGGGGCGGCGGACAGGTGCACCAGGATCTCGTACTGCTGGTGCGAGAGGCCGGAGTCGTCCTTGAGCTGGCGCTCCAGCCGCCGGTTGAGCAGGTTGCTCGCGACGACGAAGCCCCGCCAGGCGGCCATCTCGTCCTGGTCGAGCCAGCGGGGTTCGTTCAGTGAGGACATGGGGTGAAGCCTACTCCTGTTGTTCAAATTCGAACGAAGGTGTACCGTCCCGGAGTAGAGGTTCAAATTTGAACTACCCACTCGTTCCCTTGAGGAGGACACCTTGAGCACCGCGGCCCCCGAGCGCATGCCCGCCCTGTACCTCTCGCACGGCGCGCCGCCGCTCGCCGACGACCCGATCTGGCCGGGCCAGCTGGCCGCCTGGTCCGCCGACCTGCCCCGACCCAAGGCCGTCCTGATGGTCTCCGCCCACTGGGAGGAGGCCCCGCTGGCCGTCGGCGCCGTCACCACCGTCCCGCTGGTCTACGACTTCTGGGGCTTCCCCGAGCACTACTACGCCGTCCGGTATGCCGCCCCCGGCGCCCCCGAACTGGCCGAGCGCGTGCGCAAGCTGCTGCGCGCCCCCGGCACGCCCGTCCAGGACATCCCCGACCGCGGGCTCGACCACGGCGCGTACGTCCCGCTGGTGGAGATGTTCCCGGAGGCCGACGTCCCGGTGCTGCAGATCTCCCTGCCCACCCTGGACCCGCAGCGCCTGCTGGAGATCGGCCGCCGGCTCGCCCCGCTGCGCGACGAGGGCGTGCTGATCATCGGCAGCGGCTTCTTCACCCACAACCTGCGGGCGCTCAACAGCGACGGCCGGACCAGCTCGGTGATGGCCGAGTTCGACGACTGGGGCAGGCGCGCCCTGGACGCCCAGGACCTGGACGCGCTGCTCGACTTCGAGCACAAGGCCCCGGCCGGACGGCTCGCCCACCCGCGCACCGAGCACTTCGCGCCGCTGTTCGTGACCCTCGGCGCCGGCGAGGCCGACCTCGGCAGCCAGCGCAGCGTGATCGACGGGTTCTGGATGGGGCTGGCCAAGCGGTCGATCCAGCTGGGCTGAACGGGTGAGCCCGGCGCGCTGAACGGGTGAGCCCGGCACGCTATAGCGAGCAGCAGGTGAAGCGCTCGCCGATGTGCTCGGGCTGCTCGATCTCGTCCACCAGGGCGACCGCGTAGTCCGGCACCGAGATCCGGCTGTGGCCCCCGGCATCCGTGAGCAGCTGCTCCAGGCCCGTCCGGTAGCGGCCGGTCCGCTCCCCCGGGCCGATCTCGGCGGCCGGGCTGAGCACCGTCCAGCGGACGTCGGAGACGGTCCGGTAGTAGTCCAGCGCCTCGCCGTGGGCGTGCATGATCTGCAGGATCGGCTCCGGCAGGCCCGGGGTGTCCCAGACCCGCACACCCGGGGCGGTCTCCAGACTGCCCGCGCCGCCGACCGCGATCAGGCGGGGCGCGGCGCCGTCGGCGACCGCCCGCAGGCCCTCGACCAGTGAACGGGCGGCGGGCTCGATCAGCGCCAGGTGGCCCGGGCCGTCGCCGCCGCCGACGGCGCTCACCAGGACGTCCCGGCCGGCCGCCACCCGGGCCACGTCGGCCGGGTCCAGCACGTCGCCGCGCTCCACCCGGGCCGCCGCGCCCCGGTAACGGCCCGGCTCGCGGACCACGGCGGTGACCTCGTGCCCGCGGGCCGCCGCCTCCGCAACGACGGCGCTGCCGATGCCGCCATTGGCGCCGATCACGGCGATTTTGGCCATGGGATACCTACCTGTCCATTCGGTGGCGGTGTGCGGTGTTATGACTTTCCGTCAGTCACCGGCGATTATCGGCCAACCGGCCGCCCCCGGGGCCTGCGACAGCCCGGCCGGAGGCCCCCATTCCGCCACGCGGGCGGATCCGGCCCGGCGGTCGGTAAAGACTTCGGATGGCAGCAGGCCAATACGTCGACCATTGTCGAACTTCACCGACCGACCGCCCGGTCGGCCCCCATCCGCCCGAGCCGACCCGGCACCGCCCCCGAACACCCCTGCGCCTTACGGGCTTTCGGCCAACCCGGTCGGCGGGTCTGGTCCGCGGCGGCAGGACGGCGCACGATCGGAAGCGGCAGGAGTGAAACCACAACTCTCCTGCTTCCCTTGCGGATTGTGCGACTGAGGAGACTCGACATGCAGAAGAAGTGGGCACTTCGCGCAGCCACCCTCACCCTCGGAGCGGGCGCCGCGCTCGGGCTCGCCGTCGGCACGGCCAACGCCGCCTCCCTCATCCAGTGGGGCAGCACCGGCCAGCCGGTGGTGTGCGTCCAGCAGGCCATGAACTACCTCGAGAACGCCAGCCTCTCGGTCGACGGCCAGTTCGGCCAGAACACCTACAACGCGGTGTACTCCTACCAGGGCTCGAAGGGCAACCTGCAGCAGGACGGCCAGGTCGGCCCGAACACCGGCTCCGCCATCAAGTCCGACATCTACAACGTCTACGTCGCCGCACACCACTCCGGCGACTACAACACCCAGAGCCTGATGAGCTCCTGGATGAGCAACTGCAACAGCCAGCTCCCGGGCTGATCACCGCCGCCCCACCGACGGTGACCAACTGACCGGGGGCCGGCGGGCACTTCAAGGTCGGCGGGGTCCGGCAGACCATGGTGGAGCTGGACGAGGCGTTCCTGTTCATCACGGCCGCGGGCGACGGCA